>JACDDR010000059.1:0-16857 GCA_013816895.1 Bacteroidota bacterium | reverse complement strand
CCTGTGGTCATCAATGATTTTTATAAAAACATCAGGGCGGTGGTTCCAAAGGTAAAAAATAAGACACCGAATAAAAATTCAACAGAGATAATTAAAAACGCCTGATGTTAGATCAGGCGTTTTAGTTTTATACGCTTCTACTTCTACTAATTGTACTCGTAGTTACTCACTTTTGCAACTAAACTTCCGTCGGCTCCGTAGGATTCGTTTTTCACAATTCCCAATTCCGGCACGATCCATTCCATCAAACTTGTAACAAGGTATCCTTCCTTATTCGCTCCTAATAGCTTATTGGTTTTTTTGTCAACTCCTTTTTTAATGACACGATAAGAAACAGAGGCAACAAGATCCTCGGTTGAAGCATCAACTCCTATTTTGGTCCATATTTCAGTATGCGCCTTAAATGCAGTGTAGGTTTTATTATTAATGGTTATTTCTTCCTGAGCAACCACTTCGCGATTAGTAAATTTTTGGATCATGGAACTTGAAACAGTGGACCCTACTTTCTTCTGTGAGCTCACAAGCCAGGTGGCGCCATAAACGTCGGTATAAAAGTTAGTGGTGGGAACGATGACTTCAAAACTCATCGGCGCACTAAATCCATAATTTTGATAAGCAGGCAAGGTGTCGCCAACCTTAAGTTTAAGGGGAATGATATTAGTACCATAATAATTGGTAAATGCTACCGTTTTCCCCGAAGGTGTTTTGCCTTCGCTTTGCACCACCTTTTGCATTGGATAAATGTAAACGCAGTTGTTAATACATGACCAGTTAGTTTTATATGCTACTCCCCGTGAAACAGTGCTAAGGACATAATTGTTTATAGCGTCATCTTGTTTTACTTCGAGTACAGTTGTTCTAACAGTATCAATACGAGGCGAGAGCTTACCCGCCTTAACATCCGCTTTAAATTTTTCATCGGCATCTTTGCGCTCATCAGAATCCATTTTAAAGTAGGCGGCATCTTTCTTTTGCATCGGAGGCATTTCGCGCGCCCCGGTAATGAGCATATTCGGTTTCAGTTGAAGTACACATACGTTTTGTGCCTGAATACAAAAGGTTATAGTTAGCAAAATAAAAAGGGAGAATGTGGTTTTCATATTATTTTTATATGATTCAAAAATACTCGCATTCCCATTTCTACCTATACCCTCCAGCACGTATTTTCAGAATAAAAACAAAAAATCCCGATCATGTTTCTATAACCGGGATTCAATTATTAAAGAAAAAATTAGAATCTGAAATTTACTCCAAGAGTGAGATAAGAAATGCCATATCCTAACTCTCCGAATATGCCAACCATGTCTGTAAAGCGGTAACGCGCACCTAAAAACCCCGACGCCACAAATCCACCGTATTTTTGCGCGGCGTATGGTACATGATCAAAACACGGGTCGTCGGTTGTATAAGTAGATTTGGCAAAATTAGCCCCAAGCATAACACCCGCGTATACATCGGTTTTTTCATTCTTTATGAATTTGGCAAAATGGTATGCACCTCTTAAGCCGACAATAGAAAATTTCCACTTGTAGGTATCTGTGTAGTTATAGTAATTGCCATAAGCATTCCCGTTTCCGTTACCCGATGGACACCAGTCGGTACCTGAATATCTGTAAGTTGCTCCCGCGTAACCCAGATAAGCGCCTACACTAATGGCATCAGTAACACCATAATCAAAAGAAGTGCTGATAGCTGGAAACGTGCGGTAGGCGCCAGAGTGAATAAAGGTGTTTCCGATACCAACTCCAAAGTTAATATCCATTTGACTTTTTTGAAAAGACTGAGCTTTTGTTCCGGAAAAAATTGCCGCTGTAATTAACGCAGTAAAAAGAAATTTATATTTCATATTATATTTTTTATGGTTCAAAAAAAAAGCCCAAATTATCTAAGGGCTGGTTTTTTATATTAACGGGCGGAAAACTTCCGAGCCATTGTGTCTGAAACCTTACGGGGTTTCGTGCCATATTTCCTCTGCCTTACGGGGCATGCGGTTTTTTTTGGATCGGTCTTACGGGACCTGCTCCTTTTCTTGCGGATCAACCTTACGGGGTCTGCTCCTTTTTCCTGAAAAAACCTTACGGGGTTTGTTTCTGAAGTAAAGGTATAGTTATGATTTCCAAGCGAGCAGGTTATTTGTTTAAATACGCTTCAGAATAGCTGAAAAAGGGTTTTTAAAAGCCAGGCGGGTTTTCGATAAGAATATTGATGTAAAAAACGAATTTTAATCAGCCGCATGCACGTAAGAATTGCTCTTTGGCAACGCATTAATACACTGGCGGGGCAACCTGTCAAAGGCTTTCCAGAACGCGGGACTGTTATCCGACCTTGAATTAAATAAAAAAGTCCAGGTATAACCATCGCCTGTTATACAAACAAACGATGAAGTTCCATCCATGCTTCCCGTATGCCAGCGGTTATTCAGACGATTTACAAA
This sequence comes from Bacteroidota bacterium, assembly GCA_013816895.1. GTDB lineage: Bacteria > Bacteroidota > Bacteroidia > B-17B0 > Aurantibacillaceae > Aurantibacillus. Next base: position 14,423 of record JACDDR010000059.1, on the reverse strand, counting down.
CCATCCTTTTGCATAACCCGGTTGAAGTGAGCCCGGATTGTTCATGCTGTTTATAGTTGCCGGAGATAATAGATCAGGTGAAGTTGAGAAGCCATCGACGGCAAGTAATAGTTTCGCTAGGCTTTCCGCGGAAGCAATCCATCCGCCATGCGCATTCATGGCTTCAACGTTAAAGCCGCCGTACTGACTTTCAACCAAAGCGCCGCCGCCATAACAGGAAAATGAAAGCGCTTCACCGGAATACTCCACTTCGTTTTCTTTTTTATCAGATGATAAATTATTTCCAAGGGAAATATCTGTTATCCCCAAAGGATTAAAAATAGTTTTCATTAGATACGTTTCATAGTTCATTCCTGAAAGTTTTTCAATCACTTTGCCAAGAATTAAATAGCCGATGTTGGAATACGCATAATGTTTACCCGGCGCATCGTTCAGGCCTTTTAATAAGGCGAATTTTATAAGTGTTGAATCGCCAACTGGATTCGGCGCTTTTAAAACCTCGCAAACATGCAAAGGAAAAAAAGCGGGGTCCGAATGAGTAAAGCCGTCTACCGGTACGGCGCGGTCCCAACCTGAAGTATGTTCCAAAAGATCGTTTACAGTAATATTTAAAATGCGTTTGTCTGAAACTGAACTTAAATAATATGAATTATCGAGTATTCTGTTTGATCCAAAAACGGTGTCCGTTAATTTCAAGCGCCCTTCTTCCATCATTTTCATAATAGCAATGGAGGTAATGGATTTTGAAACACTCGCGATCCTGAAAAGATGTTTCGTTTGAGTGGGCTCCGATTTACGTTTGTCGGCATAACCAAAAGCGTTAGTGTAAACAAAATTTCCATTTTTGGTGATAGCTATACTTCCGCCATTTATTTTCCAAACCTGCATGAATTGTTTTATAATACTGTCCACATTAGAAACGCTGATTTTTTGGAAACCTGTTTGCGATTTGATAGAAAAGGAAAACAGTAACAGGGGCAAAAGGGGGATTCTCAATCTCATTTTTTACACAACCCGGGCGCAGGAGTAGCGGGCGCGTGGGGGTAACTAAAGGTAGTGAGAAACGCGGATAGATTTTCAACGTTTTATATTTTTATGACCTTAAAAATGTTAAAGATTGCCTTATGGTGACTGAGAGGCTTTAAATTTTATTTTTCGAGAAATTGCTGCAAGCTTACATTTAGTATCTGATTCCAGCCTGCTTCAAAATTCTCTTTTGCAAAATCCTTATTCGTGTCTGGAAAGGTTTCAAGGCCGGAATGTGTTAACTTTAAACGCGTTTGAGTTCCCAAAGCAAACAATTCAAAACTTACATGGGAAATTCCGGGGTAGCCGTGGTAACGCCAGCTGTAAGTTAATGTTTTGCCCTCAACAACTTCAGTTACTCTGCAAATGTGAACATATTGTGTACCGTCCTCTGGTCCGCCGGAGAATCTGAACTCAAAACCGGGAATGGCTTTAAACTCTTCAAGGGCGAAATACCATTGTTTCATTTGGTCTTTATTCGTTAAGGCTTTCCAAACTGTTTCTGCAGGCGCGTTATATGTATGTTCAATTACGATAGGTTGTTTATTCATATTTTGTTTTTTGGCCCTCAATAAGGATAATTCCCCAATTATTTTTTAGCAAGTTACTTACGTTTCCTCATTCTACAAAAAATTCATATTTTGTTCTCAAATTAACTTCTATGAAAAAACTATTTCTTTCTTTAATTCTTACGGCCTTTGCCTTAAACGTTTATTCCCAGGCGCAGATACAGGGAGAGTATCACAAATACATTGTAAAAAAAACAGACGATGAGAGAAAAAAGTCCAAGTCTAAAGAATGGTGGGGCGCAGGTGTTATCCTGTTTTCGAAACAGGATATTCCACGCGAGGGTAAAATAAAAGAAGTAGAGGGAATGTTGTCTAATACCTTTACTGCAGATGATAAATTTGTAGGCAGGGTTTACCTTCCGCGGGCGGTAAACAAAATGGACGCGGTTCCGCCACAAGCGCTCATTTACAGGATCTATATTGATGATGCCTCTACACCTTACCAGGTTGGAGTAAGAAAAGATGTAATGAAGGAAGGTGGATGGTCTTCCTGGTTGCTGGATTTCACGGATAATTTTCAAACGGCAATGAACTCTCTTACAGAAGGAACGCATAAAGTGCGGGTAGAGATATGGAGTAGCAGGGAAGTAGATGTTAAAACAGTGTATGTGGATGAGAATAATAAACCGATAGCTTTTTCAAAAGACACCGACAATAAGGGCAAGTTCTGGGCATCGGGTGATTTTACTATTTCTAAATAAAAGCTATTTTAAAAAGAAATGAAATAAGTCCCCGTTGATTTTGGACGCGGGCATTGAATTAACCAGCGAAATGGTTTTGCCGTTGTTTCTTGCTGGCATGATTTTGATACTTGCATGATAAGGAGCCGTAGGAATAATTCGGAATTATATCATGGGACAACGTGGACGAGTATCAGCTTTTATTGTTGAAGACAATTCTGTTTACACTTACTTTTTAAATGAATCGTTAAAAGACGAAGGAAATTTTAATATTACTACCTTTGAAAATGTTAATCAATGCATAGCCTCATTGGATGACCGGCCGGATATTATAGTACTGGATTATTATCTCGAAAGGGGCGTTACGGGTTTCGATGCCTATAAGACGATCCGTCAAAAATACCCGAAATTGCCGGTAGTTATTCTTTCAGCTCAGGATGATGTTCAGGTAGCTGCAGACCTTATGGAAGCCGGGGTTTACGAGTACATCGAAAAAAAGGATAAAGACGTAGTGTATAAACTTAAAAATGTGATGATTGAAGTTGCGCACAAAAAGCATTATGAAGAGTTTAACGATTACTGGAAAAAAAAGGTTAAAACAAAAAGTATTTTTATAGTTGAAGATAATCCTACCTACGCTAAAGCACTCGAGCTGTTTTTAAAGCAAACTTTTTCTGATCTTAAGGAAATTAAGATTTTCCCCGTTGGGGAAGTAGCGCTCATGGAGCTGGAGAGGCGCAATCCGAGCGTTGTTATAATGGATTATTTTCTGGACGGAAAATATTACGATGCTGAAACCGGCCTGGCAACGGTTAAAGATATTATGGAAAAAAAGCCCGATACGAAAATAATTCTTTTGAGTTCACAGGGGGAAATCAACGTTGCGCTTGAAGCCACCAAGAAATTCCACTGCCACTACGTAAAAAAAGACGATCATGCATTTGGGAAAGTAGAAACGTTTATCCGGCAGGTATGGGCTTAACTTACTCAGATTTTTTTCGTAGGCCTTAAAGTGTATACGAGCCTAATTCTAAAATCTCTGTTCCACATGTCAATTGTCAGCAAGGCATGAGGTGGAATGTTTTTTGTATGGAAAGGTTAAACCATAAATTTAAAAAACATGAAAAAACTAATTTTACTTTTTGCAGCGATGCTTTTTGCAGTGAATGTAAACCTTGCCGGAGATTTTAAGGGTAGGGCTAATGGAGATGACAAATGCGCGTATTGTTGTCCAAAATGCCACCATTGCTCAGATAAAGCAGGCGAATGTTCTAAAGATAAATGCGCTATGGTTAAAAACGGGACTTATTGTTGTAAAAAAGACATGACAACCAGCGAAGTGGAAGGCAAATGCCCAAAGTGTGGCAAATCCATGCACAAGGTAGAGTGCAAAAAAGGTGCGGAAAAGAAATAAATCAAAATAATAAATAAAGAGGCTGTCTTATCTGACAGCCTCTTTTTTTTACTTTGACTCCGGCTCACATGTGGCATTGGTCGTGCATTGATGCTGGTAATAATAACCACTGCAAGAGCGGTGTCGGCCGTATTTATTGAATTGCCCGGGCCCAAGTATGGCCATTAAAGCTCCAAAAGTAACACCCGCCACCGCGAGCCCTGTTAAAAATCGTGATCCTCTTTTCATAATTTTAATTTTAAATTAATCTTGTTTGCCTGTTTTGTTTTCTTTCTCTTTTTCTGAGCTTCCTTCACACTTGCTGTCACAGTCTTTCCAGTCCGGCCGTTCGTAACAATGGTGATTTTGCCAGCTTCCACACTGGTTGTTCCGGCTGTTCATTTTGTTTTTAAACGCTGTATATTCTTCTTCGCTCATGCTTCTTATTTTGTCGGCGTTCACAAGCTGGTACCTGTGTGCCCCGCCATAATAGCGTCTCCACATGACCATCCGGACAATGGAACCTATAATAACGAAAAAGAATACCGCCTTTAGTAGGAAGAAAGGCATAAAAAATGCGGCTGATCCAATAAGGACACCGGCGATGATGGGTTTAAAAATTGATCTTTTCATAAGATGATTGTTTATTTGTTTTTAGGGTAGACGAACTACTTTAGAAATTACTTTAACCATTTTAGTATTTCTTGATCAAAGAGAGTGAAAATAAAAAAGCCTGCGCTCTGGCAGGCTCATCAGGGTTAACAATTTCTCCCCCAGCGGCTTTTCATTTTTTGTTTGAGCGCCTCTTTTTCCTCTTCGCTCATGCTGCCCCATTTTTCTTTCCAATGACTTCGTGAAGGTCCGCCTCCGAATTTGAAGCCCCCGAATAAAATACGACATAGGATTAAAAGACCCAGCGAATGCCAGTAGCTGATTGTGGATACATGAATAAGAGGAGGAAGAATCTCATTCCACAAAAACATGATGAGGACCGGAAGACCGAAAATAGCGACGAGGATAAAAAGAAAAAAGAAATGTCCTTTACGGCGATAAGGTTTATTTTCGTTGTTATACATAATTGAGGTGTTTATGAATTAATAAATTCGTTATATAAATATTCCAGTCGTTTTCGCAAATGCTTGGTGGCATAGCCCTTTCGGCTGATAATGGTTTTAATGTTTTCGCCCGATTGATCGGCTATTTGCTGAAGGGTCATGTCTTCAAGCTCATTCTGCACAAAAACACTTCGCTGATTTTCGGGTAATTCGGCGAGAGCTTCGGTAAGTTCTTCCCAGAAAAGTTCTTTGAACTGCGCCAGGTGCGGATCTTTATCATCCAGTAAAAAAATCTCCTTAAAATTCAATTCACCCTCTTCATTTTCAAAGGCCTGATCTTCCAGCGAGCTTGTACGTTTTTTACGGTAATAATCGGTAACACGGTTGCGGGCTACTTTAAACAACCAACCACTTACGCTTTCCAGCTGTTCAACATTGCTGAGGTTACTGAACTGACACCAGACATCCTGTAAAAGATCTTCCGCGTCTTCCTGGCTGCGCACTTTTCCGCGTATAAAACCAAACAGGCGTTTGCCATATTCGGCAATGTTTGCCGCAATATTCGGTTTGTTGTTTTCGGCCATTTGCACTTGTGCCCCGGTATCCATTTTAAGAGAAGACGAACTGGGTTTCTTTTTACCTTAAATTTTTCTAGTAACCATGGAGATCGATGCTTTCACTTTCATTTATTTCTACTTTTTTACCCATTTTCTTCTGAATAATTTTAAAATGATGTTCTTCTTCGGGCGAGATAAGTGAAATGGCCATTCCAGCGTTTTCTGCACGGCCCGTACGGCCAATACGATGAATATAATCTTTCGGGGAACGGGGTAATTCATAATTAACAACGCAGGGTAAAAATTTAATATCAATGCCACGCGCCATTAAATCGGTGGCAACCATCACCTGTAATTTCCCTGATTTAAATTTACTCAGCGCTTCCTGCCTTGCACCCTGGCTTTTTTTACTGTGTATGGCCGAAGCATCAATGCCATTGTTGCGCAGCTTGTTAGCCACTGCGTCTGCTTTAAATACCGAGGAAGTAAAAACCAAAACCTGTTTTAAATTATTTTGTTTTATAAGATAACGCAATAAGGGGCCTTTTCTTTCTTCTGAAACGTGGTAAGCGCTTTGCGTAATTAATTCGATATTACCTTCTGAGTCGTCAGCTATTTTAATTACTACCGGATCTTTCAGCAATAAACCTTCAATGTGCGTAACCTCTTCACTCAGCGTGGCTGAAAAAAGAAGATTTTGTTTTTTGGAAGGAAGAAAAGATAAAATCCTTGTCATTTCATCCCTGAAGCCAAGGTTTAGCATTTTATCAGCTTCATCCAGCACCAGCACTTTTACATCTGATAAATGGACGGCCTTGCTATCCACAAGCTCTAGCAACCTGCCCGGCGTAGCGATCAAAATTTGTACGCCCTGTAACCTGATCATTTGGGGGTTTATGGATACCCCGCCGTAAACCGCGAGGATGTTGATTCGGCGAGGTAAATTATCTGCCAGTAAATTAAACACTTCGTTTACCTGTGCAGCAAGTTCACGCGTTGGAACCAACACAAGAACGCTCACATGACGGTTTTTTAAAGGTTCTTCGTGTTGTATTTTTTCAAGAATAGGAAGTGCAAATGACGCGGTTTTGCCGGAGCCTGTTTGTGCAATGGCCAGGATGTCTTTACCTTCAAGGATAGCGGGAATAGCCTTTTCCTGAATGGGATAAGGTTCTGTATAACCCTGCTCGCTGAGGGTTTTTAAAAATGAGGGTGAAAGGCCAAGTGAAGAAAAAGACATTTTTTATCAAAGATAACAAAAAAGCCAGCGGGTGCGTTTACGGCAACCCGGGTTTCAGTTGAGTTAAGATTATTTTCAAATTACTAATTTTTTGGTGTGAATAGTTGCAGTTTGTAAACTGTTCGATGTTTTTATTTTTTAGTTAATGGTATTTAATGAAACAAAATGAACGACCACAATTTTAAAAAAAACGTTAAACCTTGTTGCGTTTGAATTCCCATTTGGAACTATACCGTAATGGGCTGACTATCAAATTCATTAAAGTTAAAAAAGAAATAGTTTTTACATAATATACATAAATCGTATATAGCCGAAAGGCCTGTTATCTAAGCCGGGCGGCTGAACGGCAAGAATGTTGAGTTATTTAATAACAGGAACTATTAAAAACAACAAAATGAAAACTCTAATCAAATGTTTATTCGTGTTTTGCTTATTTTTCGGATTTCAGGCAAATGCACAACAACCTGGTGATTCTAAAGTACTGGCCAGTAAAACTTCAGTAAAAGGTCGTCACGAATTAAAACGCGAGAACCATGTTAAAAAGCGTGAGCGTAAAAATGCTAAGGAGCAGGAGCGGAAAGCGTTTAAGAAAAGTCCGCTGAACAAGCACTTTAATCTTGGTAAAAAATCAAGAAAGCGCCACTCTAAAAAACATAAAGACGCGCCTAAAAAAGAAGAGTCGAAAAGTTAAGCGGCTTGCTATTTAACCGGGAGCTTAACAACTTTACGTTGTGCGCCTGATGTGATGTTCATAAGGTAGATGCCGGGTGCAAGGCGGTTAAGATCTACCGGCAGCGAAATAAGTTTGGATGTGACTGTACCGTAATCGGTAATTAGGCGGCCCCACGTATCGGTTAATTGGAAAGAAAGACTACGCTCTTCATTAAAGGCCCGTTCAAAAACAAATTCGTTGTCTCCCAGGCTTTTTAAAACAAGATCCGATGCAGTGATTCCATTAGAAGTGGTTCCCACATCGTTTATAATAACAACTATAACTTTGGTTGCGGTATCGCTGCAGCCTGTACTGCTCCAGCTGATCAGCTGCACAGTGTAATTGCCGGGTAAGGCATAATAATGTATTGGAGAAGCAACGGCGGATGAAGCAGATCCATCTCCAAAATCCCAGGCATAAGAGACTGCATAAGAAGATAAATTATAAAACGCGATTGAAGCGGATTGGATAAGATCAAGCGTATCATCAGAAACAAACTGTGCGTTGGAAACAAATTGCGGATTCACTACGTAACTAGTGTTGCCATTATCACACATTCCAACGGTGTTCATTTCAAGGTCAAAATTGCCGGATGATAGGTTGTCAAGGGTGTCCGCAGTGGTTTTATTTAAACTTGTTTTTACTGAAGTTCCGTTAGAAGTCCAGAAATAGTTCCATGGCCCTGAACTTGCTCCCGTAGCTACTATTTTTCCTGCATTCAGGTTTTGGCACACAGGCTGAGTTATGGCAGCGTTAATATTTAAAGGATTAACGGTGATGTTGAGATCAAATCGCGCAACAGTAGTGGTATCTGATAAATAAAAAATATAATTTGAAGTTTTAAGATCAGTAGTAATATTGGTAAACTTATCATAAAGGTTGATACAAGCACCGTATGGAAAGGAACTAAAATTGCCTGCGCTGAGGGTATAGGTTCCTGCGTAACCGGTAAGGGTTTTAAGTGGCATTGAAAAGTTTCCTGAAATCGGCGCAACGCCGTTTACCTGGAATACCTTATTAACTTTTTCCAGAGCCACGGATGGCGCATAAGGATCCTGTCCACGCATTTTATAGGCGTCAAAGTCCACGTCAAAAAAATCAGAAGCGCCAGGTTGTATGTAAAGCACAGTCTCGTCATTAAAGCCCGAAGCATTCTGCAGATTAATCCTCACATTAGCCGCAGAATTGTTTGAACTGTTATTTGTTTTTAGATATGTAGGATTGCCTGCTACTTTAATAGCTTCAGTAACGTTAAGTCCTGTGGATCCTGTAGAATGTACATAAAATGCCTGGCTCATTGGAATGGAGTTGCCCACGCCGCCAGATCCTACAGCAGGACTGCTTACGCCGTTGATGTACGTCGCAAATCCGCCTGCCCCCCCGTTTAAATCGGCATTGTAAACGTAAATGGCATTATCAACATTGGCCGTTGCTCCTTTAAGGGCAGACCAGCTGATGGGGGAAGGATAAGGGTTCTGGATAAGGTTCCAGCCATCGTCAACAGCCGAACCATAATTGGTATAGTTTAAAGGAATGGTGTAATTAAATTTTCTCACGGTTCCAGTAACATCAATAGTGATTCCGGTGGTAGAGAATTGACCGTTACCAAGGTAAACCCAGTATCCTTTTGTGGGAAGTATAGGATCGTTGATAGTGCTTAACGGGATGTAAGAAAGATAATTATCATAAAGCCCGTTTACCGTTTCATCATACGTATAAATAGAAAGGAAACCAGCCGCACTGCCATCAGGACAAGTAGGACAACTAATAGCGATATTATCATCCCAGTCGTTTAAAGTGAGTGCTGAAGAAATAGGGGTGCCAAAAAGAGCCCATCCGGTGGTTCCACCCGGAGCAAACCGCTGTACCGTTACATTACCGATAATATCACCTGAGCCTGTAATCTGAGCGATACGGGCGGTAGCAGTAGCAGTGGAAACCATTGTAAAAACCTGTGAGTTGGTTTTTAACACGCCCGTGGTTAATGTTAGCGTTCCAAGTAAATTTTCGGCTCCGGTCAAAGTCGCCCCGGCCGCGTTACCCAAGGTCATATCCCAAAAATTGGTAACGCTTGATCCGCCTATGGTTTGGGCTGTGACACCGTTGAACCAAACAAGCCCGGCACGTGAATTAAAAGAACCGTTATTTATATAGTTACCCTTAATAGTAAGCTGATTGTTTGAAGCACTAACATCCACTAAAGCTCCGGCATTGATAGAAAAATTTCCGCTGGCAATTATTGCGGATGAAAATGTTTTTATTCCTGTTCCGGCAAATAATAAATTATTAAAAGTTTCTCCACCTGTTCTTGAAATAGTCTGCGCAGCATTTGAGCTGAATTTTACCTGTGCGGTTCCGGGAGAAAATGAACTGGCAGTGTTTATCCAGTTACCGCCCACCTGCATACTTAAATTATTAGCTATCAACGTTCCTGTGTTAGTTACGTTCCCTATCACAACAAGGCTATTTGTAATTAATTTCGCAATTGCACTCGCACTTGCTACGGCTAAATTACCCACATGCATTGTGGAATTGATATTAATTGTTTGAGATGCCGGGGTAGAGGTGTTTCCGATCTGAAGAGTTCCGCCTGTTACCGAACCATTTGTAAGGGTGTTGATATAACCGAGATCCTGTAAGCCTGTCCCGCCTTCCCGTGGAATAATAATTACCCCTCCCGACATATTGAAAACTGATCCTGCTCCGGTTAAATTAAACGGCGCAATAGAAGTATTGCTGGATGTAAAGGAGGGAACCGTTAGTGTTCCACCACTTATTGATACGTTGCAAATATTATTAACACCAGTTCCATATACCTTGCCCGCCACATCTATTGTGCCTCCAACCATATTAATAGAACCTCCGCTTAAAATAAGATCTTCATCTAACGCATCGCCAATTCTTAATTTACCTGCGCCAATGGCAATAGTTCCATTGAGAGTAACCGACGAAGGAACACTGAATGTTAAACTGGGAGAGTTAAGGTAAAAACCGGAGTTGCTGTTTATTGTTGTACTAGCGGTAAAAGGAATTACAGTAGCCGCATTGGAGGACGTAAGTTTAAAAATACCGGTGGTTAGATTTAAAAAATTCGCTGTTGCACTGAAGGACGGAATGCTTATGTCAAGCGTATTAGTGGAAGAACCAAGGGATACATTAATCTCGTTAAAATTTGTAACAGGTCCTGTTCCGGCTAAACTTTGAGATCCATTACGGGAAAAGATAAGTTTGGCAAAACTATTCCCGCCATTGGCTGCAAGATCGAGTGTGCCGTTATTTACCGCATTTCCTTTAAGTGTTACCTTGCTATTGCCATTGGCGTTACCGGGCACAAAAAAGGAACCGCCGGCATTAATGGTTAAGTTATTATTGATGGTAACTGAGTAATTTCCTCCGCCATTATTAAATTGAAGCCCGCCCGATACGCCCTGACCAATAGTTAAATTGTTGCATAGCACCGTAGTGTTTATTTGTAAGGTATGGCCGTTGGCAATCGTCACATTATCCCCCGCACCCGGAACACCGCTTGGAGACCAGGAATTGTTATTGCTCCAGTTTCCGGATCCCGTTGAGATTTTGTTTCCTGCCGAAGTGGTAGCCTGGATCCCTGTTATTGCTGAACTAAGCCAGCCTTCGGTTACTGCATAAACTTTCCAGTAATAAGTGGTGGCAGGTAAGAGACTTGTTATTATTGAGCTTGTTGCATTCACAGCGGTTTGAGCAGCAAACGTGTAATTTACGCCATCGGTAGAATTATAGATAACATAGCCAGTTTCATTACTTGCCCAATTAGTCCAGCTAAGGGTTATCGCGGTTTGTGAAACGGCAGAAAAGATGAGCGAGCCGGAAGCAGTGGTGGGCACTGGAGGAGAAAAAACATATTGGGAAGCGGTGGTTGGTATAACCGATAATCCGTTTTGAACTGCATTAGAGAAGGAGGTGCCGTTCGCGCTCTGAAGCGTCTTTAATTCAGCGGCGGTAGGCGTGGCACTCATGGAAGAGCCGTTCATTCCCATACTGTAAGAAAAATTTTGGGACCCTGCATTCATAGTGCCGTAATTAATAATAATCTGTCCGCTTGTTTCAACGATCTGAACTTGAAAATTAAGGTTGGGTGTAGGGTTTAAATAAACAGACATGTTCATCCATTCCACCGTTAACGTTCGACTTGGAGCTGCTCCCGATAAATAATATTTAATGCTATTACCTAAGGAAGCAGTTCCTGCCTGGGCAATCAGATCATCATAGAAAGGAGCGATGGCAAGTCGTGTTCCGTTGGCAGTAACCGAATTTGTAAAAGCGGTATTATCCGGACCAAAATCATCTGCTACTGGCCCTCCGTCATCGGTGGATGAAGAAAAATCAATAAACCCATTCACAGAGGCACTGAACTGAGTATAGCGAATACCATTATACCAGAAATCAAAACCAATATTCGTAAAATCTGTACGATTGTCATCATTTGTAGAAACAGTGGTATTACGCCAGTTTCCAAAGGCGGTACCGCTGGAATTGATAGAAGAGTAAACTATACCTGTATTTCTAACAACAGAATAATTTGCTAAAGATTGTGATGCAATCTTTAGTGCAAGGCAAATGGAGAATGAAAAAAGAAAAGATCTAATCATGCAATTTATCTTACACATGTAAGATTTACTGTAAATTTAATAAGATTTAATTAAAAAAGCCACTATTTAGCCCTTAGATACCAACTAATTAAGCCGAATTGATAATTAATTACTACCAGATGCTGGTTTTAAACGATAAGGGAATGCCACTCAAACGAATTCAAAAGTAAATGGCAAATTGGTATCTTCGTATGACGAATTTTCGTCTCTTAAAATATGTTTTCCGACCAACACGAACAACAACAAAACGAATGGCATAAAGATCCCGCAAACTGGATTTGGGGATTGTTTTATTATAACAAAAAAGACAGCCGTGTGTTTCTTCTTAAAAAAAATCCGGCTTTTGGAATTACACTTAATTTCGCCCGCCCGGAATCATTTCTGATCATAATTACCTTTTTGGCTGTAATTATAATTTTAAGTAAAGCGGCAGTAAATCATTGATAAATTTTAGAAAAATCAAAACAACGTTTTCCCTAACTGTTAATTTTGGCCAAAATAAATTTTAAAATACATAATAAATGTACTTTTGAACTTTGAAATTATTCAGCACAATGTTTACCCGCGGAAACTTTAAAATAAATACAGCGATTATTATCCTGCTGGTTTTTGTTTTCAGGCTGCTGTTTGTTAATGCTACCCTCTTCCTCTCACTTACTTCACACAAAAGTAAATCGGCACACCACTATTCTAACCTCTTAAAAAAGAGAAGAAAATGCGTGGATAACGACGCGGCTTCCGGTGTGACTAACTATTCGGCTTTAGAAGCTTGCGAAGAAGACCTGGAGGGCGAAGAGGATGTTGTTAAAGCTAATTCCTCCGTATTATTATTTTTTCTCACACCCGTTCTTAAAGGAATCACGGCCGTATCAGGCTCAGGAAAATTCTTCGATTCCAGTCACTACAATTTACATCTCAAGCGATACCTCGCACTTTCTATTTTAAGGATTTGATTTAAGCCCGGCTGCCGCGCTTTCTTTCATTAATCTTTAAAATTAAAATATGCTGCCCCTCAATTTTTATACGGCTACTACCCATCTTCCTGTTTCAAAATCGCAATACCAATCTTTCAGATCAGGCGCTGTAAACCCTGTGCTTCCTATCCTATCACTAATTAAAGCTGCTTAAAAATTCTATACAAATCATCATGAACGTAGTACAAACTTCAATTAAAAAAAAGCCTGACGGGAAGATTTTTGCCTTAAAAAATCAAAACTCCATGATAAAGACCTTCGGTTTCATTAGCCTGCTTTCCTTCTTTTGGTGTACGGCATGTGAATCTAAAAAAGAGGAAAAAGAAGAAGAAACAAAGTTTCTCGTCACAAGTCCTTTAAAAAGGGATACAGTTATTACCCGGCAATACGTTTGTCAGATCCATTCGATTCAACACATCGAGCTTAGGGCCCTTGAAAAAGGGTATCTCGAAAAAATATTTGTTGACGAAGGACAATTTGTAAAAGAAGGCCAAATGATGTTCAAGATCATGCCGCTTATATACAACGCCGAGCTTCAGAAATCCCAGGCTGAAGCGAGCTTCGCGGAAATCGAATACCTGAATACAAAACGGTTGGCGGATAGCAACGTTGTATCGCCCAATGAGCTAGCCCTGGCCAAAGCGAAGCTTGACAAGGCTAAAGCGGAAGTCTCACTGGCGCAAACGCATTTGCAGTTCACTGAAATAAAAGCCCCGTTTAACGGTATCATGGATCATTTTTACTTAAGGCAGGGAAGTCTGGTGAATGAAGGCGACTTGCTTACAACTCTATCTGATAACAGTAAAATGTGGGTGTATTTTAATGTTCCGGAAGCTGAGTATCTCGATTACAAATCGCACATAAACAAAGACAGCCTTTTGAAAGTAAAATTATTAATGGCTAACAGCGAACTGTTTGGATATACAGGCATAGTTGAAACCATTGAAGCTGATTTTAACAACGAAACTGGAAACATCGCATTCAGAGCAACATTCCCTAATCCTAACGCCTTGTTACGGCATGGCGAAACGGGTAACGTGCTGGTAAGAGCGCCGGTTAAAAACGCGATAATCATTCCGCAAAAAGCGAGTTTCGAAATTCTCGAAAAGAGATACGTATTCGTGATTGGCAAGGATAATATCGTAAGACAAAGAGAAATAACCGTTGGCGGCGAAATGCCGGATTTATATATTATTAAAGGGGGCCTGACAGAAAATGAAAAAATATTACTGGAAGGAATACGCAAGGTAAAAGACGGCGATAAGATCGAATTTGAATACCAGGATCCTAAAACTGTGATCGCACACCTGCAAGTATATGTTGAATAACGCACATTTATAAAACTAAAAAAACATGTTTAATTTATTTTTAAAAAGGCCGGTGCTCGCCATCGTATTATCGCTGGTGATCATCTTCATGGGTGTGCTTGCAATGAAGACCCTGCCCACTTCACAGTTTCCTGAAATAGCGCCGCCGGTTGTCATGGTGTCTGCATCCTATCCCGGAGCTAGCGCTAAATCACTTGCCGAGTCGGTTATTATTCCACTCGAGCAATCCATTAATGGCGCCTGGGGAATGCGGTATATGAC
>JACDDR010000058.1:17132-23152 GCA_013816895.1 Bacteroidota bacterium | reverse complement strand
ATTCTGGAGCGATGAGTTTAACAATAACGTGAATTATATTATGACAGGTGTTAACCAGAAACATCAGGGAATAGAAATCGGACTTGAAAAAACATTATTTACCTCGCACGTTATCCAGGGGGCCTTTGGCTATGGCAACTATTATTACACGAATCGCCCAACTGCCCAGGCATGGCAAGATAACAATAGCACGCAATTGTTTACCGATCGCACCTCGTATATTAAGAACTTCAGGGTTGGCGGCACACCGCAAACCGTTACCGGAATTGGTTACCGCTATAACGGCAAAAAACGCTGGTATGCGGGAGTTACCTACAACTATTTTTCTCAAACCTATCTTGAACCAAATCCAGACAGACGTACGGCTGAAGCAGTGGAAAAATATTCAAGCACCGACCCTATGTTCAAACAGATCGTAGAACAGGAACAATTGCCCGACTATTTTTTAATAAACCTTAATGCGGGTAAAACCTTTCGTATTGCAGGCAAATACCTGTTAAACCTTAACCTCACGGTAAATAATTTATTGAATAACCGCAATATCCGAAACTGGGGATACGAACAAATGCGATGGGATTACAGTGATGTAACCAAGTTTGCCAATAAATATACTTACATGCCAGGCGCTACTTATATGGCGACTGTTAATTTTAATTTTTAAGATCATGAATAAACTCATTTATCTGGCGCTTTGCTTTTCTGTTATTCTGTTCAACAGCTGCAAAAAAAAGGCCGACGTGCCGCCCTCCCGTGATTTGTCACAAGGCACTTTTTATAGTGTAAGTCAGCTGCGCGCAATTGCCTCCTGCACCAACGGCTGCAACAACAGGATCACTGAAGAAGCATATTTCAAAGGTGTAGTAATAGCAGATGAAGTTTCTGGAAATTTTTATAAAGAAATTTACGTTCGTGATGCGGCAAACTCAGGCGGTATTCACATGACCTTTACTGTTTCAGGGAGTAATTTATTTATCGGCGATTCCGTTCGTTTAAATTTAAAAGGATACGACGTGAATTTAAGTTCAGGCATGGTTGAAATTGATTCGGTAAATTTTGAAAAGAATGTGGTGAAGTTTGCAACGGGCGCTAATCCGCAGCCACGCGTGATCACATTGAGCGATATCTCCACCTGTTCACCCTACTCCAACTATCTTTGCGATCTTATTACTGTTACCGGCGTAAGTTTTCAATCCGGCTCTGCTAATATGATCTGGGCTGATCCTATTCTTCAGCAATCCATAAACAGAACGCTGCAAGATTGTGTCGGCAACCCGCTGGTAGTTAGAACCAGTAACTACGCCCTTTTCGCGCAGCAAAAAACACCGAGCGGTGCAGGCTCAATAACGGGTGTTGCCACCGCTTTTGGAACTACCAACCAGTTAATGATCCGCACACCAAACGAGGTAAACATGAACGGTGTTGCAGCGTGTAACATTTATCACCAGAAAAATTTTAACGACAATTCAATAACCTCCGGTGGATGGATTCAACAGGTTGTTACTGATCCGGGTGTGGCCTGGAGTACCGCTACTGTTGCCGCCACCGCAGGCGCGTATGCGAAAATAAGCGGATTTTATGCGAGCGCCAATCATCCTGCAGAAAACTGGTTAATATCTCCGGTAATCAATTTAAGCAGCGCGAGTAATCCTGTGCTTACATTTCTTACTGCTGCAAAATTTGCGGGACCGGCTCTGGAAGTGATGGTTTCAACCAACTATACCTCGGGAGCTCCAAATACTGCAAGCTGGACGCCGATAACCAACTTTTGCCTTTCCTCAAACGTAACCAGTTATGTATGGTCGTCTTCAGGAGGCGTATCTTTAAATGATTTTAAGAACGCCAACACGCGCATTGCTTTTAAGTATTCGAGTACTGCAACCGGTGCCACTACATACGAACTTGATGAAATTGTAATCCGGGAAAATTAAAATTTAAGATTTTGAACATGAAAAAAATAAGCCTTTATCTTTTCGTATTAAGCTGCTTTGCTTTAACCACGGCCTGCAAAAAGAAATTTACCCTGCCGCCCGACAAAGCCGCGCCGGCCAATGGTGGAAGTATTACTATAGATTCGCTTTATAAGAAATACAACAACTATTATTTGGGCGGACCAACACCCACCAAACAATTCAGGTTCAGTAATGATGTTTGTGTTACAGGCACCGTTACTGCCGATGAAGTAAGCGGCAACATCTATAAAACGGTGTATATTCAGGATGCTACCGGCGGGCTACAGGTTAAGCTCATCAACAGCGGCGGTTTATTCGTGGGCGATCTTATCCGTATTAATCTGAACAACGTTTTATTGGACGATTATGCAAAAATGGTGCAGCTAGACTCCATCGACATTGAAAAGAAAGTGGTGAAGATCAGCAGCGGAAATCCTGTTACTCCCACGAAAGTTTCGTTCGCGCAAATAATGGCCATGAACAACGGTCACAGTAACATGCAGGGAAGACTGGTGCTGCTTGATTCGGTGGAGTTTTCCATGGTTTATAAAAACCGGACCTTCGCCGACCAAATTAATAAAGTAGCTTACGACAGAACAATTATCAATTATACCAATACACCTTTAACGGTTCGCACATCGGGCTATTCTAATTTTGCAGGCAAAACAATTCCCTGCGGAAAAGGATCTGTGGTTGCTGTTGTGAGCCAGTTCAACTCTTCCATCCAGTTACTCATCCGGGATTTTAACGAGGTGAATCTTGCCGCGGGCGTTTGTCCGTATTTAGGCAAGCCCTTTGATACCGATGGGTTTGGCGAAGGATGGAATATTGTGAAGGTTAATGGTTTTGTTCCTTATACAATCGGAACTTACGGAGGGGCTTCTTATGCCAATATTACCAATAACATTAACGGCATCAAAAATAATTGCGAAACCTGGCTGATCTCTCCGGCACTTGATTTATCAGGCTCCACTAACCCGGTTGTGAATTTTGCTACCGCGGCGTATACAAGCGCCGGGAGCAGTTTCCAGGCATTTGTTTCCACCAACTATACTTCCGGAGATCCAAATGCGGCCACCTGGACTAATTTGAACCCTCTTCTGTCCGCTGGCAGTTATGCCTGGGTTAATTCGGGTTTAATTTCCCTCAATCCCTATAAAACGCAGAATGTGAGAATAGGATTCAAATACATTGGCACATCTGCGGGCAGCAGTACCTGGGAAATGGATAATTTCTATATCGCCGAGAATTAGATGTCAGTTCGAGTAGCGAAGCGTATCGGGAGGATGTCAGTTCGAGTAGCGAAGCGTATCGAGAACACTCAGTCCCTTCTCGATACGATCCTCCTGCGTCGGATCTACTAGAAGTGACAATGTAGCGAAACGTATCGGGAAGATGTCAGTTCGAGTAGCGAAGCGTATCGAGAACTGTTCCCCCGGGGTTTTACATCTTGTTTATAATTCGCTTTTATAAAACGGCGGATGCTTTGTAACTTGCAGTATGAGTAAAGTTGCAGAAAAGGAAACCCCTTTAATGAAACAGTATAATGGGATTAAAGCAAAATACCCCGATGCTATTTTATTATTCCGTGTAGGAGATTTTTACGAAACATTTGGTGAAGACGCCGTTAAAGCTTCAAAAATTTTAGGGATCATTTTAACCAAACGTGCAAACGGATCAGCTACGTTCATTGAACTGGCCGGTTTTCCGCATCATTCAATTGATTCTTATTTGCCCAAACTTGTGCGCGCCGGTTACCGCGTTGCCATCTGCGATCAGCTGGAAGATCCAAAAACAGTTAAAGGCATTGTTAAGCGTGGCATTACAGAACTCGTAACCCCGGGCGTTAGCTTCAACGATAAAATCCTTCATCATCAGCAAAATAATTTTCTTGCATCACTGCATCTTGATAAAGAGCAGGCAGGACTTGCTCTGTGCGATGTTTCAACCGGTGAATTTCTTGTAGCGCAAGGGTCGGTGACTTACATTGAAAAACTAATTCAGAATTTTAAACCGAACGAACTCTTATTCGAAAAAAATAAACGCAACCAGCTAACCGATCTATTAGGCGATCGCTTTTATACATTCGGACTTGACGACTGGGCCTTTACCTACGACTTTGGTTATGAAAGCCTGGTGAAACATTTTGAAACAAAATCCTTAAAAGGATTTGGTATTGAAGGTAACAACCATGCCATTACCGCGTGCGGCGCCATCCTACACTACCTTGGCGAAACAAAGCACGACCGCTTAAAACACATCACCAAAATAAGCCGTATTGATGAAGAACAGTTTGTGTGGTTGGATAAATTTACCGTGCGCAATCTCGAACTGTACTCAACCAATCATGAAAATGGAAAAAGCCTGGTGGATGTGATTGATAAAACAGTTAGCCCGATGGGTTCGCGTTTATTGAAACGCTGGCTTGCGCTTCCATTAAAAAATATTGAAGCAATTAACGAACGCCTCGCCGCAGTAAGATATTTTTACAACGACCATGACGAACGTTTTGCCATTGCAGAACTTTTAAAAGAAGTGGGCGATCTTGAACGCCTTATTTCCAAAATAGCTGCTCAGCGTGTGAATCCAAGGGAATTAACGCAGTTACGTAAATCGCTCGATATCATTGAAAAAATACAGGAACGCATCAAATCTTCGAACAACGAAAGCCTTAATAAAATTGCCGAACAGCTTAATGCTTGTCCGATTATTAAGGAACGTTTAATGAACGAATTAAATGAGGAAGCTCCGGTAAATGTTCTGAAAGGAAATGTGATAAACAAAGGTATTAATGCCGAACTGGATGAACTCAGAAGCATTGCCTACGACGGAAAAGGGCATTTGTTGCAGATCCAGCAGCGTGAGGTTGAAAAAACCGGAATCTCTTCTTTAAAAGTAGCGTACAACAGTGTGTTTGGATATTATCTTGAAGTAACACATCTTCATAAAGATAAAGTTCCTTCAGACTGGATCCGGAAACAAACGCTCACCAACGCGGAACGTTATATTACGCCTGAACTGAAAGTTTACGAAGAAAAAATTTTAGGAGCTGAAGACAAGATCATGGCGCTGGAACACCAGTTGTTTGAAAATCTTGTGCTGAGTCTTAGTGATTATATTATTCCTATTCAACTGAACGCTTCATTGCTGGCGCGTTTGGATGTGTTTTGCGGCTTTGCTACACTGGCCATTGACAATAATTACCTGGAGCCGGAAATGAACATGGGTTTTGCTATTGAAATTTCGGAAGGCCGGCATCCTGTAATAGAAAAACAATTACCGGTTGGAATTGATTATGTAAGCAACAACATTTTCCTGGATAATGACGATACCCAGATAATGATGATCACTGGTCCGAACATGAGCGGTAAGTCGGCCCTATTGCGGCAAACAGCTTTAATTGTTCTGTTGGCGCAGATCGGAAGTTTCGTACCTGCGCAGGCTGCGAAACTTGGTGTTGTAGATAAAATATTTACACGCGTAGGTGCAACGGATAATATCAGTTCAGGCGAATCTACCTTTATGGTGGAGATGAATGAAACCGCGAGTATTCTGAATAATTTAAGCAACCGAAGTTTAGTACTGCTGGATGAGATTGGCCGCGGAACTTCTACATACGATGGAATTAGCATTGCCTGGAGTATTGCCGAGTATATTCACGCGCAAACCAATGGGAGGGCCAAAACATTATTCGCGACGCATTACCACGAATTAAATGAAATGAGTAATCTCTTTCCGCGTATCAAAAATTTTAATGTTTCGGTAAAAGAAAGCGGCAATAAAATTATTTTTTTAAGAAAACTTGCCGAAGGCGGAAGTGAACACAGTTTTGGTATTCACGTAGCCAGGATGGCCGGCATGCCAAAAAGCGTAATCGACAGGGCCAATGTTATTTTGAAAAAACTTGAAAAAGAACATGAGCTTGAATTTGCCCCTGAAGATGCAATGGTAATTGAAGGTGCGCAAAGAGTGAAAAGCAAAAAAGAACAGGAGTTCCAGATGAGTTTTTTTCAGCTAAATGACCCTGTTTTAGAGCAGATAAAAGAGGATATTTTAAGGATAGATATCAAT
>JACDDR010000058.1:0-17122 GCA_013816895.1 Bacteroidota bacterium | reverse complement strand
TATCAATACGCTTACTCCTGTGGAAGCCCTGTTAAAGCTGAATGAGATCAAAAAACTGGTGGGGGGTTAAAAAATCACACAAAAATTTTTAGGAAATCAAAAAAACACTTACATTTGCAATCCCAATACGGGAAACCAAATTGGTCCTTCGCTAAAGCTACGGATCATAAATGCGGAAATAGCTCAGTTGGTAGAGCGCAACCTTGCCAAGGTTGAGGTCGCGAGTTCGAGCCTCGTTTTCCGCTCTTAGTTCGCCTGAGTTTTACAAAGGCGAGCCGAAACCCTCTCTCCGGAGAGGGTTTTTAAATAAATGTCTGAACGGTCCGCCTGGGTGGTGGAATTGGTAGACACGCAGGACTTAAAATCCTGTGTCTTCACGGACGTACGGGTTCAAGTCCCGTCCCGGGTACAAAGCGGGACTTCTCACTTCCACCACGAGAAGTCCCATTTTTCAGGCCAGTCAAATGGCTTGAGACTGAGGCAATTAAATCGAACACCGAGTTTATCTCGGTGGTTCGATATTGCTCATTTTTTGAATCATACCCTAATCCGGTAGGGAAGAGTGTATTTTGGAAAATCTGTTTTTGATAAAAATCTCCCAAGTCCCACACTTTCACCAAGTTAGAGGCTAATTTGCAGGTGTAATTTATCAGATCTTGTGGGTTCGATAAGTTTTGCTCCAATTCTTCAAGCTTTTCAGAAATCGACTTTATTTTTGTTTCCATTTCTGTTTTAAACTCTTGGTATACATCCAAACCAACTTCGCCTAATGCGTGTCTTTTACGTAAAATACGGAATTCATCCTGCGAAGAGTTTAATTGCAGGGAAAGCCCTTTCTTTTCGCCCGTGTTGGTTTCTGTGAGGTTATCCCATGTGTATTGGAGTTGAATCTTTAAAGGCTCCAAATGATTGCTGTTTATCGTATAATAGGCTAACAACTCACGAAACTTTTCGTGCATCATCTTTACGCTACGGTTGACCTTTATCCCGATCTTGTTCACCTTGTAGTAATACAATCCTTTTTTTCTTACAAGATAGCCGGTAAAAGGTGCGCCTGTTTCAACATCCTTTAGAAAGATTTTCAGGGGCAGGTTATCATTTACCAGATTGCACTTGAACCCTTCTGTTTTCTTTAGTGCATTTGCCCTGAAGAATAATTCTTCACTAATTAATGCGGGGTGTTTCCCTTTCACTAACTCTCCATTAAGAAAGCTGTGAGAAATATACCCGCAATAAAAAGGATTTCTAAAAGTGTCTGTCAGGGTTTGCTTCGGCATCTTCATTCCGTAACTCGCCAGTTTCAAAACAATCTGGTCATAGGTCATTCCATTGGCTCTCCACTCAAAAGCTTGTCGGATCAGCTCACCTTGCTCATTTACTATGATGGTTTGCTTTTCGGCTCCCTTTACAAATGAATAACCTTTGGGTGCATGTCCAATCCATTCGCCTCTCCGCAGTTTCTCACGCATTCCGTCAACAGTTTTCTGCCTTCGCAGATCATTGTCGTACTTGCTAAAAATAAACTGGATGTTTTGTTGCAAAGCACCTGCATGTGAATTGGTGTCAATTGGCTGTGTTACCGCTAAGATATTCACGCCAACTTTTTTCAACTCACCTGCAATATAAATGGCGCTGTCTCCCGTTCTTGAAAACCTGTCAAGGCTATAAACAAGGATATATGCTATTTTTTCCTTGTTTTGCTTAACTGCCTTTACAAATTTCAGCATACGGTTAAATTCCTTACGCTCATCACTCTTTGCACTTTCATAGGTTCCTCCGAAGCACCCTTTGATATTGAGTTTATTTTTGATTGCATACTCATCGCAATACTTTTTTTGCCATTCAAGGCTCTGGTTTGTATCCATTTGCTCTTTCGAGCTAACACGGGTGTATATTTTGACGGAAATTTAAATCCTGGCTTAGGTAAATACAATTTTAACGGGCTAAACAAGACAATAAACGGAACAAGTGTTGTTACTTTTGATGATATAAAATGCGCAGGTTCATATACTAACAATATAAATATCACTGTACTTACCACCCTTACCGGGGGCGGTACATGGTCTCAAGGCCCTACGGGCATTTTAAATCTTCAGATTTTAGATGCAAATTTTACCACAAACACTTTTAATGCCGCTACTATCGGAAATACGGTAAATTATTCACGGGCAGGCGCTCAAAATATCCGTGTGCCGTCGGATGGAAGTTATAGTAATCTGAGTGCTTCCGGAAGCGGAATAAAATCCCTTTTAGCAAATACAATTGCCAACGGGAATATTGTCATTAGTAGTACTCTTTCTGCAACTGCGAGTAATTTTAATATGACAGTTGGAGGCAACTGGACAAATAATGGAGGCTTATTTACACCCGGAACAGCAATTGTAACTTTCAGTTCCGCTCTAACTCAATCCATTTCTAAAACTGGTGGTGAAATTTTTCATCATTTGGCATTTTCGGGAGCGGGCGTTAAAACATTTTTATCGCCCATAACAGCTAACGGAAATTTTTCAATTGCCGCAGGCGCTACTGTAGATGTTAGTTCGGCTAATAATCAATTAACTATTAAAGGGAATTATTTAAATAATGGAACATTTAACGCGCGGGCAGGGCTTGTGCATTTTAATGGAAGTACTGGTCAAACTATTGGTGGAACTTCTGTTACCAATTTTAACGATATAACTCTTGGAAACCCAGGAGGTGCTTCCCTATCCAGCGCCCAAAATTTACTTGGGGCGCTTACTTTAACAACAGGAGTCTTTAATACCAATTCGCAATTATTTACTATGGTGTCAACCGCCACAGCCTGCGCCAGGATAGCGCCTATTATAAGTCCGGGTGATATTTCGGGCAATGTAAAGGTTCAGCGCTTTGCCCCTGGAGGCTATACGGGTTGGGCGCTTATGGGCACACCAATTTCCTCTCCGTTAACTTTTGCAGACTGGAATGATAATTTTGGAATTACCTGTCCTACTTGTCCCAATGGTTTTGGCGGTTTTTATTCTATTTATTCCTATGACGAAACCAAACCCGGTAAATTGGATACAGCTATTGCTTATGTGCCGGTTAATAATATTACTGATCCCATTGTTCAAAACAAAGGTTATTGGGTGTACTTTGGGAATGGCAACTCCTCAACTACCGATATTATAATAGATGTTACAGGTACAGTAAGAAAATTTAATAATACCATTCCGCTTAACTATACAAATTTTGGATCGCCTATTAATGATGGATGGAACCTTATTCATAACCCTTATCCATCTCCAATTAGCTGGACCGCCTTAAAAGGCGCAACTCCTAATATTGATAATGCCATTTACGTTTACAATGCTGATTTAAATGCCGGAGCGGGCGGATTTGCATCCTATGTAAACGGCGTTAGTAGTCCCGCTGTAGGTTCGGGCGGTGTGGGAAACACTATTCCCATGAGTCAGGCATTCTATGTGCATTCCACAGGAGCCACGGCTCTAACTGCGCAGGAATCCAATAAAGTTGCCGGTAATCCTGCGTACCTTAAAACAAATAGCACGCAACCTAATTCATTATTAAGAATTTCACTTACCAATGCAAATTCTTTTAACGATGAAACAGTTTTATATTTTCAACAAGGAGCAACAAATGTTTTTGACAACGGATATGATTCATACAAAATGCGTGGACAAGATCCTAATGCCCCAATAATTGCTTTAGTAAACGGAGCAGATGATTTTCAGATTAATGGTATTGCGCCAATCTCAGGAAATTTTACCATGCCGCTTAAAACCCTAACTGGTTATGCAGGTACTTATACAATTAGCGCAGGCAATATTGCTTCCTTTCCCTTGGGAGCCTGCATTAGTTTATACGATAAATTCACTCAAATCACCACAAACCTTAAAACATCTGATTATATTTTTACTTTGTCCGATACAACTACGGTAGCACGATTTGATTTAAACATTACAATCAATCCATTAAATATTAACTCGAATGTTAGTCAACCTACCTGTCAGATTGCAAATACCGGACAAATTATTGTTTCAGGATCGAATTCAGGACCGTGGAATTACATCTGGAAATTAAACGGAAATGTCGTGAAAACAAGTTTAAATAAAAACGGCTCCGATTCATTGACTGGATTATCAGCCGGAAATTATAATGCTGAAGTAAACACAGTAGGCATGTGCGACTATAATACATCCTCTTTTTTAATTAATACTCAGATTTCTCCAACGGCTCTGTTTGTTTGTGCTGATTCACTTGATTTAGGTCTAACTTCTTCAATATCATTTTTTAACTCCTCGATAAATTCATCCTCCTATTTTTGGGATTTTGGAGATAACACAGGCACTTCAACTGTTGTTTCGCCACTTTATAATTATTACACTCCCGGGTTTTACAATGTTAAGCTAATAACCACAAGTAATACAGGTTGTGTTGACTCAATAAATAAAATTATAAAAGTTACGGGGAATACAGTTGGAATACCCACTATTACTTCCAATGCTTCAGGTATATTGGTTCGTACCATGGGAAATAACGAATTTATTTTGCAGCAACAATTCACAGAGCCAAAAACTTTATACTTCAAATTATTTGATGCCTCAGGGAGATTAACTAAAGATTACGGAGAAGTAACCTCAGATCTAATACAGTTCCCGGTTAATCTTAATTTTGTTTCACCAGGCCTCTATTTTTTGAAAATTAGTTCAGCTAAGGAAATGAAAGTGATTAAGCTTCTGGCAAGATAGTTTAGTCTGCTAAAAGAACAATAATACTGCGTCGAACTTCAAACATTTTCAGTTAAAGGAGTATGAAAAGTTATTGCAGGAATGAAAACTTAATTTGAGTGCCCATTAGCTTTATTGAAACTAAAGTGACGTTGTGAATCATATCATAATGAGCTAAAAATTTTAAATGTCATCATTCATCGAAACATTCAAATGCAAAGAGTTAGGTCTGCAAAGATTATTTAATAAAACCCTTTAGCTAAGAAGAGTTTGATAGAATGCCGCGTAAATTCTTTATACTTTAAAAAAGCAATTGGTACACTTGCTTAATATTGTATACTTAAGTTCAGTACTTGAAAGAGATGCAAACACCGATTTTCAAACCGCTTCAGAAATAAAAGAACCTGCAGATAAGCATGCTCACAATGAGCAAAAAACCGGTCAATCTAAAAACACACTGCCAGAAAACAAATATCGGTTATTCTTAAATTAGTTGAAATTTCTTTTAAAATGAACCCGCTTTTTAAACTTTCGTCCTTGAGAAATCACGTCCTTTATAGCCAATTGGATGAGAGCGATTATGTAGAATTAGGAGTTATCTCAAGTTAAAGGTGAAATCACTTACTTCACTGAAGCAGACATTAACAGGATTTATTTTTTATAAGCAGGGCAGAGTAAAAACACTTATAACCGATAGGGCCTGAGATTCTGGTTTCTGAGATTCTGGTTGAAGGCGATATATTTGGCGAATTATCTCTGACTAAAAAAACCAATGATAATAAGAAGTTTGCCCACTCACTGGCCCTTGGTTTGCCAAAAAATTTAAGTAATAAGCCTTTCAAAATAAAATAGCAAACTATATTGTAATTGTCTGTTAGACATTTCTCCAAAAAATTGTGCTTTTCTATACACGTTTATATACCTGCCCTATCTTCATATTTAATTATTCTTGTTAAGAAGTCGCCTACCGACATATTCTTGCTTCAATGGCATATATATTTTACAGGAAAAGCACTCTGAAGATGTAAATGAAAACAATTCAGGTAATCTTAAAAATGTTTTAATTACAATTAATTTAAACTTAAACAACATGAAAAAAATCTTAGTATTAGCAACGGCAATTACCCTTTCACTGGGTACAACTGCGCAACAAAACATGAAAACCGATCACAAAATGCAAGCTTCGCAAAAGGAAAAAATGAAAGACTGTGTGATGATGCAAGACGGTAAAATGATGATGATGAAAGATGGCAAAACCATGATGATGGAAGAGGACATGAAAATGAAAAACGGAACAATGGTAATGAAAAACGGGTCCGTTAAAATGAAGGATGGCAAGACCATGCAAATGAAAGACGGAGACTGCATGGACATGAACGGCAAAATGATGAAGATGGAAAACTGCGTTATGATGAAGGACGGAAAAATGATGATGATGAAAGACGGCAAAACCATGATGATGGAAGAGGACATGAAAATGAAAAACGGAACGATGGTAATGAAAAACGGCACTGTTAAAATGAAGGATGGCAAGACTATGCAAATGAAAGACGGAGACTGCATGGACATGAATGGTAAAATGATGTCTAAGAATTAATTGAAATTAATTTTCGAAGTGCCAGTAATTGCGTTAACATCAGGATGCTAAAAAAAATTGTTCTGATGCCCTTCGAAACCTCAAGAGAATCCGGTAAAGGATGGGCCAGGCTTTTTTAAGGCCCATTCACCCGGAAAATATATTTATTGCAAAAACAATGAGTTGGGAATGGAAAGGGATAGGTCACGTTTTTGATGATGGGCCTGAACCATCAGGTTTGAGGTATTGTATGAATGGTGCGGCATTAAAATTTAAAAAACGATGATGCGTATTGCGGGAGTGGGTTTGTTTATTTTTTCATTAGGTCTTTCATTCTGCTGGATAAAATCTACTAAAAAAACATCTGGCCAATTATCTTCACAAACCTTTATGAATGCAGGGATGGACAATGTGAGTCCGATTGTGATTGAATTGTTTTCTTCTGAAGGCTGTTCCAGTTGTCCGCCTGCCGATAAACTGATGGAAGATCTGGTGAAAACAGCAGAAAGCAAGAGTGCGCCGGTTTACCTGCTAACCTTTCATGTGAATTACTGGGATTACCTCGGATGGAAGGACACGCTTGCAAGTCCTGAATTCACTCAGCGGCAATATGAATATAGAAGCATGTTTCGCCTTTCTTCAGTTTATACTCCGCAGGCGGTAATTAACGGAAAGCAAGAAACAGTCGGCAGCAACAGGCAAAAGATTACTGAATTGATTTCCTCCTTTTCTGCGGCACAATCCCAGGCAACTATTACCTGTATGGCAAAGCAGGAAGGCACACACTCTGAAAAAGTAAACTATGAGGTTACCGGCAATTTTAAAGACTGCTATATAAATTATGCCCTTGTTCTCAAAAAAGTAACAAATAAAATATTGAGAGGAGAAAACAGCGGCAAAAACCTTACGCATGTGAATGTCGTTCGCTCCTTCGAACAGACCATCCTTCCCTCATCAGGCAAGGGAATCAAAACCATGCAAAATATTCCCTCAAACCCGGAAGATTATCGCCTGATAGTACTTGTGCAGAAAAAAAACACAATGGAAATTATAGCAGCGTGTTCAATGAAATTATAAATCGTTCTTTTACCTACACCCCGTGCAATTTGAAAAATCTTATCGCGGTTTAACCGTCATTTAGTTTAGAAGTCCTAACCTGCATTTTTTTAGCATGAGGAATATTATCTACAGAACATGGCGCCCCGGGCTCTAATGACTAATTAATTGTGCTTTCTATTCGCTGGCACGTCCTTTGAACAATTTTTTAGATTGCGCCAACTTGTTTACAGGAAGCATTTATTAAGCCTCCTAATCGAAGAATAAAGAGAAAAAGAATTTGAATGGGATATCCACAAATAATATAATCTATACTAATCACTAACACATAAAAAATGGAAACAAAAGAAACTGGAAACAAAAACACACTCAACAATTGCGTTGATCTGTGTCGTAAATGCGCCGATGAATGTAAATCATGCGCTGAACATTGCAACACAATGCCTTCAATGAAAAATTGTATGAATTTGTGCGGAGAATGCGCAGAGATCTGCAACGAGGTAATAGCCGCAAACGGACAATCAACAGATATTTACAAAAAATGCGCTGATGCTTGCAATGCCTGTGCTGTTGAGTGCGAGAAACACGATAATGAACATTGTACAAGTTGCGCTCAGATATGCCGCGAATGCGAAAAAGCATGTAATGAACTGGCAAAATAAACTTTGTTCTTAGGTTCAAAATAATTAAAGCATTACAAAAAAAAATTGATCCGTCGCACTTGTAGAGGAGAATGCAAAAAAAGCTGGTATTTAATATTGCAAACGGAAACACAGCTGATACCGATAGCCCCAATCCCATAATTACCGAAGATGACATGATGAAAGCAAAGAAAATGAATGAAATGATGAAAAATGAAATGGGCATGGGAAAATAACAGTCTATTAAAAAAATGAACAAGTAAGTGAGAAAAATATAATAGTATAATCAACAATTTAAAAACAAAACAAAAATGGAAAAATTAGCATTATTAGTAACCCTGCAAGCAAAATCAGGAAAAGAAAAAGACGTTGAAGCATTTCTCAAGGGGGGCTTGGAACTTGCACAACAAGAACCAAAAACAAATCATTGGTTTGCATTCAAAACAACAGATGGTAAATACGGCATATTCGACACCTTCGATGATGAATCAGGCAGAGATGCACATCTTACAGGCAAAATAGCCGAAGCACCAAAAGCAAAAAGCGATGAACTATTTTCAGCAGCACCTAAAATCGAAAAAGTAGAACTCATTGCAATGAAAGAAGTTGAGCATCATAATGTATAAGCTCACTTAAATACTTTTTGAACATAGCTGAGGCATAAAAACCTGAGCTATGTTTATTTTTTTTATCATGCGGGGGAGATTACGTTTTGTCTGCAATACCGCAATTTTATTTAATTCCCTGGCAACTGTCTTAAACACAGCAACTATGAAATCTCTGAAAGCAAGAAAACATGAGCTATCCTCTGCCGGACATCAGCTTGAGATATTGGATAATAATGGAACAACGTTCCCAAATTTTGCAGATAAACTGAATAGCCTTGGCTCCTTTCCACTAAAACCGCAATCAATAGAAATACTGCAGATTAATTTAGGGAAAATGTGCAATCAGGTTTGCGAGCATTGCCATGTAGATGCGGGCCCTGACCGTAAGGAGATCATGACCAGAGAAACAATGCATGATTGCCTTGCAGCAATTCGCAACTGTAACACCATTCATACTGTTGATTTAACGGGTGGCGCTCCAGAAATGAACCCTCTCTTTACCTGGTTTGCAAACGAAATTTCAAAACTCGGAAAAAAAATAATCGTCAGAAGCAACTTAACCATTCTCGTATCCAATAAAAAATATTCATTATTACCCGAATTATTTAAAGAACATAAAATAACTGTTACGGCCTCCCTTCCATGTTATACAGCCGATAACACTGATAAGCAGAGGGGAAAAGGCGTTTTTCAAGATTCGATTAAAGCGCTGAAAATTCTAAATGAGATCGGTTACGGCCAGCCGGAAACAGGATTGGAGTTGAATCTTGTTTACAATCCAATAGGAGCACACTTGCCGCCTTCACAGGAAAAACTACAAACCGATTATAAAAAAATTCTGCTCCAAAACTATGGAGTAGTGTTTAATAATCTTTATACAATTACCAACATTCCTATCAGCAGATACCTTGAATTTTTACTTGCTTCGGGCAAATACGAATCCTATATGCAAACGCTTGTTGATTCATTTAATCCAGCAGCAATTAATGGGCTTATGTGTAAAAATACAGTTTCTGTAAGCTGGAACGGAAAGCTTTATGATTGCGATTTCAATCAGATGCTGGAGCTTCCCGTAAATACAGGTATCAGCCATATAAAAAATTTTAATAATGAAGTTTTTAAACAAAGAGATATTGTAGTAAAACAGCATTGCTTTGCCTGCACAGCCGGAGCCGGATCAAGCTGTCAGGGCGCCTTAGTGTAAATACAAATTATATGACTATTAAAGAGTTCAGTGATTCGTTAGGGTTAAAGGAATACAGGGATATTCAGGGGATTACTATTGCCGGTATTTTTGTTTTAATTTACATCGCTGAACACATATTTCCACAACGAAAAGAAATTATAGATTATAAACATGAACTGTTTAATTTTAGTATCGGGGTAATTAATCAGGTGCCATTATTTCTTGGCGGACTTGGGTTATACTACATTTTAAAGCTGAGTCAGGATCACCGCATAGGGCTTTTACACCTGGCCTATCTCCCGTTAATTATAAAATATAGTATCGGTTTTATTCTCATAGATTGCTGGATGTACTGGTGGCACAGGTTCAATCATACGTTTTCATTTTTATGGTATTTCCACCGTTTTCATCACAAAGATGAAAAGCTTAATTCCACTTCCGCGCTCCGTTTTCATATTGGAGAACTTCTTCTGTCGCTCATTACAAGAGCTATGCTGTTTGCCCTATTAGGAATTGATGCGTTGCTCCTGATCATCTATTCCACTGTTCTGTTTTTTGTAATCGTACTTCATCATTCTAATGTGAAAATATCTGACAAAGCAGATCTTCTTTTGCGAAAATTTATTGTTTCACCACGCATGCACCGGATACATCACTCCATAATCCGCAGCGAAACAGATTCTAACTATAGTTCGGTTTTTCCTTATTGGGATAAAATATTTCGCTCATATAACAAGCATCCATTACAGCCCATTGAGTTTGGGATACCTGAACGAATAACGCAAACTAACAACTCAGTAAAATGACGGGAGATAAAGCGCTTATAATCATATTCATCAAAAACCCGGTGGCGGGCAAAGTGAAGACACGCCTGGCAAAAACCATTGGTGATGAAAAGGCACTTTCTATTTATAACAATTTATTGGAGCATACACGAACTGTAACCCGGAAATTAAACTGTGATAAAATTGTTTTCTATTCAGATTTTATAAATAACGCTGATGACTGGGATCAAAATCACTTTTTAAAAGCCCGGCAGGAAGGTAATGACCTGGGTGAACGAATGAGCAACGCATTCAATTTTGCATTCTCTACAGGATATAAAAAACCACTGATAATCGGAAGTGATTGTCCGGACTTAAACCAGGAACATATCGAAAAAGCCTTTCAGCATCTTAATGAAAGTGAAGTAGTGCTTGGCCCTGCAAAAGACGGCGGTTATTATTTATTAGGAATGAACCAATTTTATCCAGAGCTGTTTTCCAACAAGCGCTGGAGTACAGAGCATGTCATGAAGGACACACTTGCAGATATTTCCCGATTAAACTTATCTGTTCGGTTACTGCCGGAGCTTACAGATATTGATGAAGAAAAGGACATGGAGAAATACAACTATTTACTCAAATGATAAACAAATAAACGTATAACAGAATGATGAATCAATTAAAAGAAACAGCAGCCTTTTTAGAAGCGAAGGGAGTAAATGATCCTGTGTTTGGCATTATTCTGGGCACTGGCTTGGGCGATGTATTGAACCACATTTCTATTATTAAAACTTTTGATTATTCTGAAATACCACATTTTCCCGTTTCAACTGTAGAGTTTCATAAAGGGAAACTGGTTTATGGAGAATTGAATGGGATAAAATTACTGGTGATGCAGGGCCGTTTTCATTTATATGAAGGATATTCCATGCAACAGATCACTTATCCGGTAAGAGTAATGAAGCTGCTTGGCATACAATTCCTTTTAATGTCTAACGCAGCCGGAGGAATAAATAAAACTTTTAAAAAAGGCGATCTTGTATTAATAGATGATCATATCAATCTCCAGAATGGCAGTCCGCTTACAGGCCCCAATATAGATGAGCTTGGCCCGCGTTTTCCGGATATGAGTTACCCATATTCCAGGGAACTCAATCAATTATTAATAAAGGCAGCATCAGAGCTAAACACCACTTTAAAAGAAGGTGTTTACGCTTCGGTTACAGGCCCTAATCTTGAAACACGGGCTGAATACCGTTATCTGCATAGGATTGGCGCTGATATGGTTGGTATGTCAACAGTGCCGGAAGTTATTGTTGCCAATCACATGAGCCTGCCTTGTGCAGCTGTATCTGTTATAACAGATGAATGCGATCCCGACAATTTAAAGCCGATTGACATCACTGAAATAATTGAAGTTGCCGGCAAGGCAGATAAAAAACTTGCACACTTATTCTTAAACATGATCGCAGATATAACAAGAAGAAGTATGAATGCTATTTAGCAAATCGCAAAAAAAAATAAAATATGATGTATCTTATATTTATAGCGGCCCTCTTTCTGGCATACTCCAATGGGGCGAATGATAACTTTAAAGGAGTTGCAACTTTGTTTGGCAGCGGAACCACCGGCTTTAAGAACGCGCTGAATTGGGCCACTATTACTACAGCTGCGGGTTCACTGGTTTCTATCTTATTCGCTTCCGCATTAATAAAAAACTTTTCGGGTAAAGGTTTGGTTCCTGACACATTACTTGCCACACCGGCATTCGCTATTTCAGTTGCGCTGGGAGCAGCCTTCACTATAATTATTGCCACCAAAATCGGCATGCCTGTTTCCACCACCCATGGCATTGTTGGAGCCTTAACAGGGGCGGGATTGATAGCTGTGGGCACCGGCTTTAATTTTGCAAAGCTGGGCGCTACATTCTTTCTTCCATTAATTGCGAGCCCTTTTATTGCAGCACTATTAAGCATGCTGTTTTATTATGTATTTACTACTGTTAGAAAACAAAGTGGAATAAAAAAAGATTCCTGTATTTGCGTAACGGAAGAACAGCCTGTGCTTGCGGCATTAAATCAATCTGCATTTGAAGCAAGTACCACACTAAAGATGCAAACAGGAACTTCCGCATCTTGCACCGAACAATATGCCGGAACGATTGTCGGTCTTTCAGCACAAAAATTTCTTGATACCGCTCATTATATAAGCGCAGGAGCGATGGGCTTCGCAAGGGGCCTCAACGATACTCCAAAAATGGTAGGATTGTTACTGATTGTTCAGTCGCTGGACATACGTCTGGGCGCAATTGCGATTTCGGTAGCCATTGCCTGCGGAGGGTTATTTAACGCAAAGAAGGTAGGCGAAACTATGAGTAAAAAAATTACCGAGATGAATTCCGGCCAAGGCTTCACTGCGAATTTTATTACAGCAGCTTTGGTTTCAACGGCAAGTATTAACGGCCTTCCTGTTTCTACCACGCATGTTTCAGTGGGTTCCTTATTCGGGATCGGGACCATCACTAAAAAAGCCAATATAAAAGTTATTTCGGGCATTCTGCTATCCTGGCTGCTTACTTTACCGGTAGCGGCATTGCTAAGCGCGGCGATTTTCATTTCTATTAAAAACAGTTAGGAATGTACAAAAAAACGATCATAGCTTTTACCACCTTCTTACTTGCACTTGCCTTTAATTTTTCAACGAAGGCAAAAGGTCCATCGCATGAGATGTGGGACCGCTTATTAAAGAAGCATGTGACTGCTGATGGAAAAGTAGATTACAAAGGGTTTATAAAAGATAGCGTTGAGTTTAATAAATACCTTAAACTGCTAAGTGAAAATTCACCGGATGAAAAAACCTGGTCTTCTAATGAGCAAAAAGCATTCTGGATCAATGCATATAATGCCTTCACTGTAAAACTTATTACACGTTACTATCCAATCAAAAGCATAAAGGACATCGGCAGTAAAATTCAGATACCCTTTGTGAATACTCCCTGGGATGTAAAATTTATTGAAATAGGAAACGAGAAAATGGATCTGAATAATATTGAACATGGAAAATTAAGAAATCAATTTAATGATCCGAGAATTCATTTCGCGATCGTCTGCGCCTCAAAATCCTGCCCGGTTCTTTTGAATGAAGCCTATGATGCTGCGCGGATAGATATGCAACTCGATACCCAGGCCAGGGCTTTTCTTAAAGATACGACGCGGAATAAAATAACTGCCGACAAGCCAGAAATCTCAAAAATATTTGAATGGTATAAAAAAGATTTTACCAAAAAAGAATCTCTTATCGATTTTTTGAATCATTATGCTCCGGTTAAAATAAAACAAGATGCAAAAATAGATCATATCCATTATAATTGGGACTTGAATGAATGATATGAAAATAAGTGTGATCATACCAACATTAAATGAAGCCGCCAACGTTGGGCCGCTAATAAATTATTTATATAAATACGGAAGTGAAAAACTTCACGAGATCATCGTTGTGGATGGCGGAAGCACGGATAACACAAAAGAGAAATCAATATCTGCCGGAGCGAATACTATTGAAATTGACAAAAAGAGCAGGGCCATCCAAATGAATTACGGAGCAAAAAAAGCTTCCGGCGATATATTTTATTTTGTTCACGCAGATGCGCTTCCTCCCAAAGATTATGCTCAGAACATATGCAATGCTGTTCTTAACGGTTGCGGAGTGGGGTGCTTCCGGTTTAAATTTGATTCTCCAAAACGACTTCTTAAAATAAATTCCTATATCACCCGGTTTAAAGGTCCCCTCAGTGGTGGCGGAGATCAGACATTATTTATACAACGTCAACTCTTTGATCAAATGAAAGGATTTAATGAGAACTATATGATAATGGAAGACTTTGAGTTCGCAAGGCGGATTAAAAAAAAATGCGCGTTAACTATTTTGCCAGGCGAAGTAACTGTTTCAGCAAGGAAGTATGAAACCAACAGCTATTTAAAAGTTAATGCTTCAAATATACTGATGTTTACTCTCTTCTCTTTTGGAGTTTCGCCTAACAAATTAAGTAAGATATATAAAAGGTTATTAACCCCCGTTTCAGCAAACCGAAGATGATAGAGAAAAACAATATAAATAATTTTTCATCAGGAAGTAACGACAGACATGTTGTAATTATTGGTAACGGCATCTCCGGTGTTACATGCGCCTGCAATCTGAGAAAATACGGTGATTTTAAAATTACGATTATCTCCTCTGAATCAGATCATTTTTTTTCCCGTACCGCCCTCATGTATATCTATATGGGCCACATGAAGTTTGAACACACAAAACCCTATGAAGATCGCTTCTGGGTAAATAATAATATTCACTTAATAAAAAATACCGTTGTTAAAGTAAACATAAATGAAAAGTCGCTTCAATTTAAAGACGATGCATTATTTAATTATGATGCATTAGTGATAGCCACAGGTTCCAGGTCTAACCAGTTCGGCTGGCCGGGACAAGACCTGAAAGGTGTTCAGGGACTTTACCATTTAAGCGACCTTGAAATGATGGAAAAAAATACAAAAAATATTTCACGGGCTGTTATTGTAGGCGGCGGATTAATTGGAATTGAAATGGCCGAAATGCTTCGTTCAAGAAATATTGATGTCACCTTTCTTGTCCGGGAAAAAAACTTTTGGGACAGCGTCCTACCCGTAGAAGAAGCAACAATGATTGCCCGGCATATCCGTGAACATAAAATAGAATTAAAAGCTGAGACTGAATTAAAAGAAGTTAAAGGAGATGTAAATGGACGTGTTAGCTCGGTTATAACAAACAAAGGAGAAGAAATCAAGTGTGAGTTTGTAGCCCTTACTGTTGGCGTTAGCGCGAATATTGACTTTTTAAAAGATTCTGGTATAGAAACAGATAAAGGAGTTTTGGTGAATGAATTTTTTGAAACAAACGTTGAGGATATATATGCTATTGGTGATTGCGCGCAGCACAAAAATCCTCCCGAATCACGAAGGCCGGTAGAGCAGGTTTGGTATACCGGAAAGATTCAGGGCGAAACGCTCGCTCAGGTTTTATGTGGCAAAAAAATTCCATACGCACCGGGTTATTGGTTTAACTCAGCCAAATTTTTTGATATAGAATATCAGACTTATGGAGTAGTGAACGCGCAGCCAAAAGAAAATGAAAAAGTTTTTTATTGGGAACACAGCTCCGGCAAAATCAGCCTGAGATTAGTTTATAATTCAGCGGACGGAAAACTGTTGGGCACTAATGTCTTTGGTATCCGCTTAAGACATGAAGTTTTTGACAGATGGCTGAATGAAAAAAGAGAAGTTGATTATATAATAGAACATTTAGCTACAGCCAACTTTGATCCTGAATTTTATAGACGACACGAACATCAGATTATCGAGGAATACAACCGGCAAACCGGAAAATGCATAAAAACGAAAACACGCAAAGGGTTTTTCGCATCATTTTTTAAATAACACAACATGGAAAATAACCCGTCATTAAGTATTAGCGATTCGGATTTTACAAAAACAGATAATATAGAAAAACTAGGCCTGTCAATTCTTTCCATAGGTCTTGTCACTCTTATGCTTATCGCTTTTAAAACTGTATTTTATCTTCCACATCTTTTTTCAACAGGTGGTATTTTAGTGCTGACAGGTGCTCTTCTATTTATTTTCAGGAAGCACCTAAAACATCAGCCAGGCATTCAAAACAATCATATCTGGCACACATCCATCACTTCAGGAGGATTTTCCGGCTGGCTATTGGCAATTGCTGTTACTTCTTTTTATATCATAATTTATTGGTTTCCGTCGCTCCTTAATAACCTGGTAAAAGCTGCGGGGCCTTTAAGTTTCTTCCTGCGCGGTAAAGAAGCCGACAGATGGTTTTTATACGGAACTATTTATACCGTTATGATTCTGATAATGGGTTTAAAAGCCATTCTAAAATACCGGCACTCCAATTACCAGATTGTAAGAACAATTTCTGTTATGTTTTTTCAATTAGCATTCGCCTATTTAATACCAGCCATATTACAATTATTTAATCAGCCCGAGTTTTATTTTAATTACTTCTGGCCATTGAAATATGATTACCTGTTTCCTTCCACTGTTCATTCGCTTATCAGCCATCCCGGCGGCCTGGGAGTGTTTATGGTTTTTTGGGGAACAATGATGACTTTTATCGCCACCCCTATTCTTACTTATTTTTTTGGCAAGCGCTGGTATTGCTCATGGGTATGCGGTTGCGGGGGATTGGCAAATACGGCAGGAGATCCATTCAGGCAGCTTTCCAATAAATCGACAACGGCATGGAAAATTGAAAGATGGATCATTTACAGCGTACTGATTTTTATTATCATTACCACTGCATTGCTCTGGATCAATTCGTATCAAAGCGGTGCCCTCTTAGGAAGTTTATCTAAAGGTTTTGCAAAAACATATGGCTTTTTAATAGGTGCAGTTTTCTCAGGTGTTATCGGTGTTGGATTCTATCCTATTATGGGATCAAGAGTTTGGTGTCGTTTTGGTTGTCCTATGGCAGCTATATTAGGACTTCAGCAAAGATTCTTTTCCAGATTCAGGA
>JACDDR010000057.1 GCA_013816895.1 Bacteroidota bacterium | reverse complement strand
GCATATTATCCGGATCACCATCACGTTCACAGGCTACCATGGTGTATGTTTTTTCTGGATCAAGCGGTTCGTCTTTAATGCAAACCTGCTGCACGCGTTTTCCTTTTTCATTTCCTATTGTAAATGTCACCTGCATGCCTTTGAAACGTACAAACCAGCCACCAAAACGTTTTGTAGGATCTTTTGCAAACGCGTTCTCTAATTCTTTCTCGAGCCAGTTTAAAATTTGTTTGCCTTTTACATCAGCAGTTTTAACTTCGGAATTTACCGGAAGCATGCTCCATAAATACTCCCGCGTAATGTCTGCCAGTCCCGTTACAGGATCGGGAACGAGTGGTGGACAAAATCGGAAACCGTTAGACACCGCTATGTCTGTTTTCATTTTCCACATCACCGCGTCGGTAATGAGATTATCCATTGGCGTTTCAATAATATAATATCTAACCAGCGGCGTTTTGGTTTGACCCAACACTTCGTTCAGTAATTTTTTATATGGTTTTTTTGCCTGCTCAATGTGATGTTTCATCTCCTCGTCTTCTTTGTACTTCCCGGGATCTACTTCCATCAAAGTATAGGTCTCATCTTTTATTTTTCCGTTCTCAATCACTATGTCCAGCTTTCCAACAAACGATGCAAATGCGCCCGGCTCTGTTACCTTCGTATATTTTCCCTGCAAAGGCTCACGGATGCGTTC
Source organism: Bacteroidota bacterium (assembly GCA_013816895.1). Taxonomy (GTDB): domain Bacteria; phylum Bacteroidota; class Bacteroidia; order B-17B0; family Aurantibacillaceae; genus Aurantibacillus. The sequence goes on along the minus strand of JACDDR010000057.1, from coordinate 22,691 downwards.
ATGAGTATCCGCGCCAAGAATGTAATCAACACCAGATGCGCAGGGCTGGTTAGCCAGGTGAAGCTGCTGCGCAAGACCCATGTGTGAAAGAACAAATACCATCGCGCATTTTTTTTCTTCGCGAAGGATCTTCACGTATTTATCAAGGCTTTTTTCGGGTTTGGTAAATCGTATGCCTTTTGAATAATCAGGCGACTGGCGTATTGGAGTTAACGGATCGTTATAGCCGATGAATCCAATACGTGTTCCACCTAAATTAAAAATCTGGTAGGGAGGAAATAATGAGTCGTGGGTAAGGTCGTCGCTATGAAACATGTTGGCGCATACTTTTGCAGCCGTATAATTATTCATATCGTGCATGAGCATTTTTTTTCCGTAAGCCACTTCCCAATTGCCGGGTAATACAAGATCGTAATTAAGGCGGTTGGCCAAAGGTACGATGGTACGTCCCATCGTGAGCGATGCCATAGCGCTTCCCTGGAAACAATCTCCGCCATCCACTAATAATGTATTCAGCGGATTTTCTTTACGCAGTTCGTCCAGCATTGTTTTTAAAGTAGCAAAGCCCCCACGTTTTTTATAAACCGCTTTTCCGTTTTCCCAGAAGAACTCATCATGCACATCCAGCTGCCCGTGAATATCAGATGTATGAAGAATTGTGAAGCGTTGTGCTTTACCTTTTAAAATGGCGGGATTTTTTATGATCTCATCAATCTTCCCTTCTTCCTGCAACCAAAAACTAATGGCTGGCGCAAGACCAAGTCCAACAATGCCCATGCCCGCATACTTAATGAAATCACGCCTCCCGGAGTCGTGATCCTTTTGTTTTGCAGACGCGTTTTCTATGGGATCGTGATGACAGTTGCACTGACACCCCTGGGTATTGCATTTCTCGTCGCTCATAATAATAATTAATGCGGCAGTTTATCTTTTAAAACACCATACATGTAAGTTCCGAAAACTGCGCTTAAAAGTACAACAATCACAATTGGAAGTCCACTTCCTATTAGCGCGTATAACGGTCCGGGACAGGCGCCCGTCATGGCCCAGCCGAGGCCAAACATCAGGCCTCCGAAAATATTTCCTTTTGTAAATTCTTTCGGGGCAATTTTTATTTCTTCGCCGGAAAATGTTTTGATGTTGTATTTTTTTATGACAAGCAGGGAAATCATTCCGACAACAATGGCGGAGCCAATAATGCCATACATGTGGAAGGACTGGAAGCGGAACATTTCCTGGATGCGGAACCAGGAGATCACTTCTGCCTTAATAAGAATGATACCAAAAAGAGTACCTATGAGTAAAAATTTTAAATTCTTCATGTGAGTTTTTTTATAGATTCATAATGTAAGGAAGAACAAACCAGGTCATGATCAATCCTCCGGCAAAAAAACAGCAGGTTGCGATAAGTGATGGAAATTGTAAATTGGATAAGCCCATGATGGCGTGGCCGGAAGTACACCCTCCCGCATAGCGTGTTCCGAAGCCAATCAGGAAGCCTCCCACAACCATTAATATAAATCCACGTAATGTAAGTAACGCATGAAAATTAAATATATCGGAGGGTATCAGTCCGGAATAATTTTTAATGCCCAGCTTATTCATGTCCGCTACCGCGCTTTCTGAAAGTTCTATCGGGTTGGGATTTTTAAGAAGGTATCCTGCAATGAAGCCGCCCAGGATCATCCCGAGTGCAAAAATAAGATTCCATGATTCAGCTTTCCAGTTGTAAGTAAAAAAGGGCGCTTTTGTTGGAATACAAGCCGCACAGATATGTCTTAAGGTGGAAGAGATTCCAAATGCTTTATTGCCTGCAAGCAGCAGCAGCGGTATCATAAGCCCGATGAGCGGACCGGCAACATACCAGGGCCAGGGTTGAAGGAGAATATTCATTGTTCGAGGGGTTGATTTATGATAGTGAATTTAATGTTATTCGCGTTTTAAACTATAAAGGGTTTCTATTTTTTATCAGGCTTTTTCCTTGCGTCTGCAATCGCCTGGAAAGGCCCGTACTTGTGTTGATTTTCTGTAAAATTATCGGCATAAGGACCAAAGGGATGATCTACCGGTTTGCCGGCTATTTTTGGCCAGTCTTTTGAAAGATCTTTTCCGGGTCTTGACTGAGAATTTACAAATGCCGCAACATCCCAGGCTTCTTCGTCGGTGAGCTGCGTATTTATATAAGTAACACCCTGCGGCATGTTATATTTTACATAGCCTGCAAAGCGCGACAAGCGATATAAGCCTGCTCCGGTATTATAACTGTGCTTGCCCCAAAGCGGCGGATACTGGTAGGACTTGCCATCGCCATTTAGTTTTCCTTCACCGCTTTCCATATGACAGCTTTTGCATTTTAAGGAATAAACTATTTTTCCTTTTTCGGGGTGTGCAGCACGATCTATAAATGCCAATTCCTTTATACCGCTTCCCTTTGGTTTGTTCCCTTTTGGTATTTCTTTACCTACCCATTTAATGTAAGCCACAATCGCCTGCATTTCCTTGCTGTTGGTATCAAGTGCGGCGCCGTTAAGACTTCGTTCAACGCAATCGTTCACCCTTTTGTGAATAGATTCAATGCTTCCGGAGCGTTCCCTGAATTTTGGATAGGTAGAAGCAACAGCGAGGTAATTATTGCCATAAGGCCTGGTTCCCGCATCAAGGTGACAGTTCTGACAATTCATGCCATTGGAGAGTTGCTTCACTATACCTTTTGGTCCTAAATAATAAGAAGTGTTTGCAATGAGCTGTCGTCCGTATTTAATTATGTCTGCGTTTGCTTCCTTCGCTATCGCCAGTGTGTCCGGAGCCATGGCAACAGAGTCAATTTTTATTTCTTCCGTTTTTGTTTCCGTAATTTCCTTTGCAGGCGGTTTTATTTTTTTAGGTGAAGAGAGGTCGATGATATCGAGAATAATAAGCGCTACTACTAATAATAACAATACAACCACAGTTTTTACCAGTCGCTGAATGATCTCAATGTAATTCTCTTCGCTGTTATGTTTGAAGCTGGCCATTAATGTGACGCATCGGACGGTTGATCGTAATCAATACCGCTGGCTTTTAAAATGGATTTTACTTTGAATGCATACCAGGTTAAGAAAGCGAAACAGGCAACACAAATAATATAGGAGAAATGAATGTCTGTTTTATCAGCCAGCAATCCCTGCAGTGGCGGAATAAAAGCGCCTCCTAATATCATCATGATCAAAAACCCCGAAGCCTGGCTTGTATATTTTCCAAGTCCCGCGGTAGCTAATGAAAAAATGCATGGCCACATGATAGAACAAAATAAGCCTCCGCTTAAAAACGCGTACACACTTGTCTGACCTTCAGTTAACAATCCAACGAGCATGGCAATTGTGCCGAGCGCACCAAAAATAATCAGTGTAAGAGCGGGTTTTTGCTGACCCATAAAAAACGCGGCAATTAAAAGTATAACGCAAACGCCATAGGAAATAAAGCGCGATGAATCTGCTCCGCTTAAATGATTCATAAATAAAACCAGGGCGAGCGCGAGAAATGGAACAACGATTGTCAAAATAATATTTGTAAATCTGCTGAGCTTGAAAGCGCCTATTGAGCCCGTCCATCGCCCAATCATGAGGCTTCCCCAATAAAGAGAAATAACGGGACTGATTTCCGAATCGGTAAAATTACCGAAGGCGGGAAGTTTAAGCAAGGAGCCCATATTACTTTGAATAGAGACTTCAACGCCTACGTATACAAAGATGCCGATCATGCCCAGCAACACCTGAGGATATGCTTTTGTTTCGAGGCGGTTTGCCTTTTTTATTTTATTGTATTGTAAAATAAGAATTACAGTTAGCGCTAAAAGAAATAATGCGAAGGATAATAGAAACAAAAACTGGCCTGAATCATCGGTGTTAAGTGCGAAAAATAAAAAAATGACGATGAGAAAAGAAAGCACTCCCATAATAAAAAACAAGGGGCCTTTTAAAATTTTCAGACTGCTGTCATTTTCCTCTATGGTAAGTCGGGGAATTTTTGTGAGCCAGAGAATAACCGCTGCCAGGGCAAACGCAACGCCAAGAATGATATAGAGAATAGTAATGGATGATAAAGAGGCCGATGTTTTATCTGTATTACTTGCCATAGCCTTGCCAAACAATACGAAGCTCACCAGTATAGGGCCAATGGTTGTACCAAAGGAATTAATGCTGCCTGCAAAATTTAAACGGTGAGAGCCTGTTGCGGGGTCGCCTATGTTTAGCACGAGAGGATTTGCGGAGGTTTGTTGCAATGAGAAGCCAAGGGCGATGATAAAAAACGCGAACAAAATAAACGGAAATGACCCGGAACTTACAGCAGGAATCATGGCAACAGCGCCCACAATTGAAACAAGGAGTCCGTAAATAATTGTTTTTTTATAGCCAGTGCGGTTAATTATATCTGTATTTAATTGCAGTGAAAAAATGTATAAAAGCAGGGAGCCAATAAAGTAAGCGCCGTAAAAGGCGCTGTCGATAAGCTGCGACTGGAACTGACTAAGATGAAAATGAGTTTTACAAAAAGGGATAAAAATTCCGTTGGAAGCCGCGAGGAAGCCCCAAAAGAAAAATACCGTTACAATTGCCACAAAAGGCGAACTACCCGTTCTCGACATGTTTTAAAATTTACTCTAAAGTATTGGTTTAGCAAGTGGGAATGAGTGGGGGTGAAATAAGTTTTTAACATTGTATTCAAGATATTTCAGCCTGAGGTCCTCCTTCATACTCGAAATAATAATTTAATTTTAGAGCATGGAATTATTGAGCCCTAAAAACTGGACCGAATACGAGCTACTGGATTGCGGTGATTTCGAAAAGATGGAACGTTTTGGAAAGTATATTACAATACGCCCCGAACCACAGGCAGTGTGGCCAAAAATATATTCTGAAAGTGAATGGGAAAAAACAGCGCACGTTAAATTTGTTCCGCGTTCAAGCTCAAGCGGCGACTGGAAAAGATTAAAGCAAATGCCGGATCAATGGGAGATTAGGTACAGCCTTGGCAAAGGCCAGGATCTAGTTTTTCGCCTGGGATTAACTGCATTTAAACATGTTGGCGTTTTCCCGGAACAGGCTGTGAACTGGGATAAAATTTATTCTTTTCTTAAGCCTAAAACGAATGCAAAATTTTTAAACCTGTTCGCATATACCGGTGGGGCCAGTTTAGCGGCAAGAGCGGCTGGAGCAGACGTAACGCATGTTGACAGCATCAAACAGGTTGTTACCTGGGCAAACGAAAACATGCAAAAGAGTAAACTCGATAACATCCGGTGGATGGTAGACGATGCGCTTAAGTTTGTAAAAAAAGAAATGAGGAGAGAGAATTTCTACGATGGAATTATTCTTGATCCGCCTGCATTTGGTCATGGTCCGAATGGCGAAAAATGGAAGCTGGAGGATAACATCAAAGAAATGATGGAAAGTGTTTTACAGATCTTAAATCCCAAAGAACACCTGCTTATTCTGAATGCCTATTCACTGGGCTTTTCAGCCCTTGTGCCTGAAAATTTATTAAAGCCATTTGCACAAAAAAACAAGAGTAAATTAAATGTAGGAGAATTATTCCTTGAGGCCAAAAGCGGAGTGAAGCTGCCGTTGGGTGTTTGGGGAAGCCTAGTAAAAGAAAAATAGTTTACGGTTTATAAATTAATTTATATTCAAACAAGCCTTTTATATTTGGCTGAATATAAAAATTAAATTTCTTCAGGCTCTTTAAAACTTCCGTTACCTTATCTCGTTCTACGGTCGTAAGATCATATACATTCAGGTAATTCACCTTAACAACTTCTTTCTTTTCGTTGATGTTTAAAAGAGCGTCAAATTGTTTATTCACGTTTTTTTCAATCAGCTTCCCGCGCAGGTCAGTTGTTAATTCAGTCAGCCCGCCTGAGTAATAACATGAATTATCTGGCGAATCATAAGTTTCTGTTTTTTGCTGTTCGGGTATGTTGTAAGAAGGTGCAGCTTTGGTATCTGCAGAGGTTTTAGGAGTACTGTTTGCATTATTTTTTAAGACATCATTATTCTGAGATATACCGCTAGTTCCTGGTCCCGCATTAGAGGGGGCTTTTTCCACAACAGCTTTAGATTCATCTTCATTGGCTCTTGAGGAGGCTCCTTCCTTGCGTTTGTTTTTTGAGCGGAACGAACTTTTTTTACCTTCTTCATCAGTCACCGATTTTTTTGTTTCCGTTTTTGCGAGCTTGTCAATTTCTTTGGAGGGGGATTCATTCTTCTGCTCTTCCGCGCTCTTAAATTTTGTTTCAAGGTTTGGCTCCCTGTCGGCATCTTTGGCCACTGATTTTCCGGTAGCTGTAGTCACCTGATCATCCAGTTCGCCATCATCTCTTTTATCGGTGCTTGCAAGGTTGTTATCGGGTTTTTCGCCGGAAGTTTGAACCGGCGCCAAAACAGAACGTGGTGAAACCGTACTTTCGTCTTTTCTTTCGAGCTGTTTAAGGTTGGTGGATTTGTTCGACCTGTTAGTTTCAGAAACTTCCCCTGTTGAAACTGTACTGGTCTTTTCTTCCGGAGGAGCAAGGGCGGGAGATTCTTCTAAAGTTTCTTTTGGTATATTTGACTGAACAACGGCCACATCTTTTTCTGAGGCAACTCCATTATTCTTTATGATAAAAAATACACTTAAACCTATTACCATAAAAAGGCCGGCCGCGGCAAACCAGTAAACCTTAGGTTGCTGCTTTTTTTCAGTAAACAATTGATCGTGGATTTTTTTATCCAGTTCGCTTTTTATCTGCAAAGCCTCTTCCTTTGAGTCCAATGAATCAAATCCTTCCAGTGCCTCGCGTTCAAAATCATCAAGACCTTCGGTTCTTTTTGATTCCAGGCTCTTCAGAAGCTTTTCAAAATCTTTATTATGTGGCTGGTCGTTCATTAATCAATGATTCCATTTTTAATTTTAAATTTCTTTTTCCGTTCTGTATATGGCTTTTAACTTCATTGTTAGAATAGCCTGTAATAGCAATAATCTCGTTATAGGATTTGTTTTTTAAATAAAACAAGTCGATACATTTTTTTTGTTCTTCGTTTAACAGCTCCAGTGCCCTTTCCATAAGCACAATCTGGTTCTCTTTCTCTTGTAGATGCTCAGGACTTGAAAAATCCATAACCAAATGCACATTTTCTTTTAATTCGAGTTCTTTTTTTAACGCGCTTTGGCGTTTACGAAGTTCCATGAGACAAAAGTTCTTGCTATACACATAAAGCCAGCTCTTAAAGTACTGAACTTTGTGTTTTTTGAGATCGGTCAGCAATCCGCTGAATACCTGGATAACCGCGTCCTGCGCCTCAACTTTGTTCTTCAGGTATTTGATACATAAACCCAGTACAAGATGACCGTATCGTTCATATAACAAGCCAACAAAAGAGTTATCCCCTGTTTCTAAAAATTTGTTAATGAGCTCATTATCGGTATAATCCTTGTATTTTGAGTTTACCAGCAAGTGATAGTATTTTAGTGCTAATTTACCAAATAAACTATAATAGCTATTTAAAAGCAAATACTATATTTGTAAACCAAGAAAATTAAGGCTGTTTAAGGGATATAAATATCTGTTGTTCTTATTTTGCCTGATATCCCTGCGATTTCAGCAGCCTTCCAATTTTGATACCAACGCAAAAATAAAGGCGGTTTTTTTATACAATTTTACGCGTTATTTTGAATGGCCTGATAAAAAAAAGACCGGAAATTTTATAGTTTATATTGTCGGCAAAAACGATAATCTTGTTACCGAACTAAAAAACCTGGCCTCCAAAAAAAAGGTGGGCACGCAGGATATTGAAGTTAAACATACCGCCACTTTTGATCCAACAGTTAGTTCCCAGATTATTTATTTATTACCGGACGTTTCTTCTGCAGTAAAAGATGTGGCCTCAAAAAACAAAAGCAAAGGAACATTGCTTGTTGCTGAGAACGCGGGCGCCTGTAAATCCGGCTCAAGTATCAATTTCCTGGTAATTGAAAATAAATTGAAATTCGAATACAGTAAATCAAACGCAGTGAAAGCGGGATTAAAAACGAATGATGATTTTAAAGCACTTGCCATAAATGTAGATTAAAAAATTAATGAGAAAATGAACAGATTGCGCTTTATATTAAAAAACCTCTGCCTTACTCTCCTTCTGGGTGTGGCCGCTGGCGGTTTTGCGCAGATCGATAAATTGAACCGGGCCCAGCAATTATTGCAGGCAAGAACTCCTGAACTGGCTCAACCTGCGATCGACAGCGTTATCAAAAACTCTGAAACAAAGAGCGACCCTGTAAGCTGGACCACACGTGCATATATCTATTTTGAAATCTACAAAAAGGCGGAAAAGCAAAAATTAAATTCTGCTCTGCGAGACACCATCATCTCTTCCATAAAAACTTCAAACGCTTTAAAACCTGATAACGATTATAAAAACAATAACAATAAACTTTTAGTTAGCCTTTCCACACACTATTATAACATTGCAAAAACATTACTGCAGGATTCTCTTAACGACGTTCGCAGCCAGCAGGCTTATAATTCTTGCAAGGAACTTTATTTACTGGCAAAGCCCGATACTAATTTTGTGGCACGCGATATCGAATACTACGTAGCAGTTGGCAGCGTATTCTCTAATATTTTTAATAACGACAATAAAAACACCAAGGCCCACGACATCGCTAAAATTGCGCATCTTAAAGTTTTCGATCTTCAACCTGATAATGCTCCCGCCAACATGAACATGGGGCTTATGTATCTTAACCAGGGAATTAATCTTGTAAAATCATTAGATTACGGCGCCGACCTTAGCCAGATTGACGCCATCCAGGAAAACATTGTTAAACTTGCAAAGCAATCCGAGCAATTTATTTTAAAAGTTTATAGAAAAGACAATAAAAATCCAAAAGCAGTGCAGGCATTGTATTACATATACCGCATGCTAAACGATGCTGCCAAACAAGAAGAATTCCAGAAGAAATCCAAAGAGTTAAACATTAAACTTGATTAACCTATGGCATTTCATTTCACAATAGGCAGAAGAATCGGTTTAGGTTTTGGGATCTTTATTTTATTAACCTCTATCGCGTTTATTCTTACAGTTGTTACTGTGAGGGATAGTAAAAAACGTACCGAAACCGTTGTAGGCCAGGTAACGCCAAGTGTTGCTGAACTAAAGGAGCTGAATCTCCTGCTTCAGCGTTCACACACCGACATTTCAAAATGGTTTTATAATAAAAGCTTCAATGATATTGAGTTCAGAACGGAAATCAAAAATATTATTGCCGTTGAATATCCGCGCCATAAAAAAGCCTTGCAAAAGCTTTCACATACGTGGAATGTCGCAGAAAAGGAACAACTGAGAATTATTTTTGGGAGAATAGAAACTCTTTTTAAAGTGTATCAGAACGAGATCATTGGTCAGCTTAATTCTACTGAAGCCTACGAAGACGCCAGTATTTTAATGATGGCGCGTTTGCCTTACGAAGACTCTGAGATAAGCATCAAAACCATTTATAAAAATCTTAACTCGTTAATAGCCGCCAAGCAGCAGAGCGCGGCTACCGAACAGCAGGAAATGTTTAAGAAATTCAATTTCCTCAATTGGTTTGTGGAATTATTGGGTATTGCCTTGCTTATCGGTGGTTTTTCAATTGCCTTGTTTACCACACGGTCTATTACCAAACCCATTCAAAAGCTAAAGAAGATGCTGCTCTCGATGGGCCTTGGAATCCTGCCCAAAGAACGCATCAGGGCTACCCATGATGAAATTGGCGAAATGGGTACAGCGCTTAATGAGTTGATCCAGTCTATGCACCAGACCACCGAATTCGCTAAACAAACGGGCTCGGGAGATTTTAACGCCACTTATACGCCTTTAAGTAAAGACGATAGTTTAGGACTTGCGCTTATAAAAATGCGGGACGATCTCGCGGAAAACGAACGTTTCCTGGAGCGCAAAGTAATTGAGCGTACCGAAGAAGTTGTAAGGCAAAAAGAAGAGATTGAAAATAAAAACGAGGAACTTGAGATACTTTACAAACAGGTTACCGACAGTATTCACTATGCGAAGCGAATTCAGGAAGCTATCCTTCCGCCAAATAAATTTATCAACGAAGTGCTTCCCAAATCATTTGTGCTTTATAAACCAAAGGATATTGTTAGCGGCGATTTTTACTGGGTTGAGAAAAAGCATGACCTTGTTTATTTCGCGGCCGTGGATTGTACCGGCCACGGCGTTCCGGGGGCCTTCATGAGTCTGGTGGGCCATAATATTTTAAAAGACATTATCAATAACACGGATGTGGTAAAGCCATCTGAGATAATGGACAAGCTGCGCGAAGGAGTTGTGAATACGTTGCACGCAGATAAAACCGGCAAAGAAACAAAAGACGGAATGGATATGACCATGTGTTGTATTAATTACAAAACACTTGAACTTCAATTCGCCGCAGCTTTTAATCCTTTATACATTGTAAGAAACGGAGCGCTTGTAGAACATAAAGCCAATAAATTTCCAATTGGCGCGTTCATTGGTGAGAAAGCCAATTTTGATAATAATGTCATACAGTTACAAAAAGGCGATCAGATTTATGTTTTTAGTGACGGTTATGCCGATCAGTTCGGAGGACCAAGAGGAAAAAAATTCATGGTAGGGAGTTTCAGGAAACTACTTACTGAAATTTCAACACTTGAGCCTGAAGAGCAAAAACAGAAACTTGACGTTACACTTGCAAAGTGGCAGGGCGACCAGGAGCAGGTAGACGATGTGCTTGTAATCGGGGTAAAATTTTAAGATATTAATGATGAAGTATTCGTGGTTTTTATTTTTTGTATTTCATTCATTACTACTTTATCAGCAAAACATAAATTATAAAACATACACTTCACCTGTTGGCACTTCCGCTATCAGCATTAATACCATTACCGCCAAAACCTACAGCTTTACACAGCCCGTGTATAGAGTTGTTCCTGATTCGGGGACAGGAAACATCTACATCACTTTAAGACAAAAAGATGTTACAGGAAGAGGTTATACCAATCGGGGATTTCATGTAATCGTGAAGGCCAATGACTCTGCATGCTGTGTGATGGAGGATAGTAAGCTCGATCTTGTTGTAGCGAACGAGTATCTTTTGTTATCAAACGCAAATAGAACTTCGGCATATGATCGTTTTCTTGGTTACGAGAAATTTGAATACCCTTCAAAAATAATTTATACAATCGCAAAAAACAATTCCGGACTAACTTACACTACTCAAGCAGGGCAAAGCGGCAATAGAGCCCTCAATAATGTTCAATTAAAAAGCGGTGGATCGCTATGGTCGGCTCCGGTGCCATCTGAACATAATTGGAACGGCGTCTTCACTCTAAACGATTCAGTGATAGTAATCGCGGCAGGTGGCTTACATGCGTTAAATATAAATTCCGGCGCGCTCTGGAGTTATGATCTTACAACCAGCGAGAGAAGTTCAAAGCCTTATACCTATTCCTCGTTTAACAGGTATTCGTTTGATAAACTGTATTCAAAAATTTCCACTTCAGATGAAGCCCTTGCCACGCAATTTACATCCAATGTTTTAATAACCGACAGTTTGATTTATTTTGCGGGGAAGGACAAACTTCTTGCCGTTAAAAAAAATGGCACCTTACTTTGGGAATCAGCGCTAAAGGTATCGGTAATGTCGGCATCGGTATTGAAGGAAACCTCCCAAAACATACTTTTGGTTAACCTTGGTGTAGCCCGTTATAACAATGATCTCGTGCTTAGCGGAACTCCTATAGTATTGGCATATAACAAGTATACCGGTGAACGTATATTCGAAAATAAGATGGATATGCCGCCCGTTTTATCTGACGTGAGTTTTACAAAAAATTCTGTTCTGATTGCAGGTAACAATAAAGTAGTGGAAGTGTCCGACAACTTATCGGTAAAATGCCATGCGGACTTACCGGAAACTAAGTTCGGACGTTTTCTTGAATTTATTGATGGCTCTGAATTCTATGTCGAGAAAGAAGGGTTTTATGTGCCCTTAAATTTTATTAACGACAATGTTATTTATTTTAAAACGGACCATGGTAAAGTGTTTGGAATGAATAACAATAACATCGAATACGAATACCATTTCGGGGAACTCTATCGGTTGAACAAAACTGCAGGAAATAAAAAGCTGTTATCTCAAAAAGACCGCTCTGTACTTATCAGCGAAAATTATGAACTGCTTCAGATATTTAATACCGTTGAAAATGCTTACTATTTAAACAACAAACTTTATTTTACTGAAGGCAGAAAGTTGCACATTGTCAACCTAAACGAGCTTAAATAAATCACGACCTGCGCTTTAACAGTTCAAGCGCAAAGTCTTTCAGATGATTCTTCTTTGATTCGCCGGCTTTAACGTTGTCAAGGTGCGTAATAGCCAGTCGCGTATGTTCATCGGCAAGTTGAAGGCAAGTAGATGTTACCGCCAGTTCATTAAAAATGTGTTTAACTCCATTTATCTTTTCTTCACTATTGGTTCCATCAAGATTTATTAAGCGATCAAGTTCTTTCCGTTGGTACTGGTTTGCCAATGCATAAGCTTTTATAAGGAGGTATGTTTTTTTATTTGCAAGAATATCACCTCCAATTTGTTTCCCGAATTCAGGTGTTTGCGCGTAAGCATCAAGGTAATCATCCAGCAACTGGAAAGCAATTCCAAGGTGCTTGCCAAATTCATAAAGGTTGGTTTGATCTTCTTTATCTCCCCTTGCGTTTATCGCGCCCATCTGCAAACTGCAACCAAGAAGCACGGCTGTTTTGCACGTGATCATTTTTAAATAATTCTCTTCTGAAACACTTTTCTCTTTTTCAAAATTCATATCCATTTGCTGTCCTTCACAAACTTCGATGGATGTTTTGGAGAAAACAGCTGAGAGCTGCATGAATTCTTCCGCGGAATAATTTTGGAGCGCCTGGAACGCTTTCACAAGCATCATATCACCACTTAAAATAGCAATGTTTGTGTTCCACTTTTTGTGCACGGTGGCGTGATTTCTTCGCAGCGGCGCAGCGTCCAGAATGTCATCATGAATAAGTGAAAAATTATGAAACAGCTCAACACAAAGAGCAGAGTCAAGCGCGAGGGCAGGTTCCTTATCGAAAATATCGCAGGCAATAAGCGCAAGAAGCGGGCGCAAACGTTTTCCTCCAAGGCCTAAGATATAATCTTCAGGTTGATATAATTCAACGGGCTCGCTCTTAGCTATACTCAACCTGTATTGATCCAGGCCTTGTAAAAATAATTTAACGAGATGAGCGTACTGATCCACCAGGAAATTTGCTAAAAGTGTTTTGCAACTTCCAGCAGGTAATTTCCGTAACCACTTTTGGTTAAAGGCTGCGCAATTTTTGTAAGCTGTTCTTTTGTAATGTAACCCATCTTGTAGGCAACTTCTTCAATGCAGCCGATCTTTAATCCCTGGCGCTCTTCTATAACATGCACAAACTGCCCGGCCTGCATGAGTGAAGCAAATGTTCCGGTATCCAACCAGGCGGTACCTCTGTCCATAATGGAGACTTTTAGTTTTCCACGTTTAAGATATTCCTTGTTAACATCAGTAATCTCATATTCGCCACGCGGACTGGGTTTCAGTTTCTTTGAAATATCTATTACTTCATTATCGTAAAAATATAAACCAGGCACCGCATAATTTGATTTTGGCTCTTTCGGTTTTTCTTCAATTGAAATAGCATTGTGATCTTTGTCAAATTCAACCACACCGTATCTTTCAGGATCGCTCACGTGATAAGCAAATACCACCCCGCCATCCGGGTTATTGATTTGTTGCAACATGCGGCCAAGACCAACGCCATAAAAAATATTATCTCCAAGTACCAAGGCTACTTTATCTTTACCGATGAATTTTTCTCCGATCACAAAAGCCTGTGCCAGTCCGTTTGGAATTTCCTGCACGGCATAGCTGAATTTGCAGCCCAGGCTCTCACCATTACCCAGCAAACGTTCAAAATTAGGAAGATCATGAGGCGTTGAAATAATCAGGATCTCATGAATGCCGGCCATCATTAAAACCGAGAGCGGATAATAGATCATTGGTTTGTCGTAGATCGGCATCATTTGCTTGCTCATGGCAAGGGTAAGTGGATGAAGGCGTGTGCCTGAACCTCCCGCTAATATTATTCCTTTCATAGTGTAATAATGTAAAACACAAATTTAAACAAATACACATAAGTTGCTCTTTTTTATTAATTTTATATGAATGAAAAAGGCGTTCTTCTTTGTAATCCTTGTGGTCTGTGGATTTAGCTTTAAAACGGATCCGGATTTTCTCGCAAAGCTGGTAAAACAGGCTATTGAACAGACAAAGCAAAAAGTAAAATACGAACCTGCGTATATAAGAATAAGTTATCCCAATGGCGATGTTCCTTCAAATACCGGTGTTTGCACGGATCTTGTGATCAGGGCCTATCGCGGTGTGGGAATCGATCTGCAGAAGGAAGTGCACGAAGACATGTTAAAGAGGTTTAAGGATTATCCAAAATTATGGAGTCTGAAAAAGCCGGATACGAATATTGATCACCGTCGGGTTCCTAATCTGATGACATTTTTTGAGCATTGTAACGCCGCACTTAAAGTTTCGGAAAACCGCGAGGACTATAAGCCGGGGGATATTGTAACATGGAATCTTCAGAATAAAAAGGTTGTGAGCGGAATAACTCATATTGGAATAATTACAGATATTAAAACTTCCGACGGTAAAGGTTACCTGGTGGCTCACAACATTGGCGGGGGAAATATTCTTGAGGATATGCTTTTTTCCTACACAATTATCGGCCATTACCGGTATCAGAAGTGATCGACGGGCGTGTTAAATCGCCGCAATTTTTAAAACTTTTAATAAGTACGGGCTTGCAAAACCGCACGTATCTTTATTTTTGTAGAATATAAAAAGAAGAATGAAGCAGTATCACGATCTGATGAGCCATGTGCTCGAAAATGGCGCAAAAAAAACCGACCGAACTGGAACGGGAACCATCAGTGTGTTTGGCTACCAGATGCGTTTTAACCTTGCCGATGGTTTTCCATTGCTTACTACAAAAAAACTTCATACCAAAAGTATTATTCATGAACTGCTGTGGTTTTTAAAAGGAGACACCAATATTAAATATTTGAAAGATAACGGAGTAAGCATTTGGGATGATTGGGCAGATGAAAACGGAAATCTTGGTCCTGTTTACGGCTATCAATGGCGCAACTGGCCAACACCCAATGGAGAACACATCGACCAGATCACCCAGGTGATTGATATGATCAAAAAAAATCCGGATTCGCGAAGGTTGATCGTAAGCGCCTGGAACGTGGCAGACATTAATAGCATGAAGCTTCCCCCTTGTCATGCGTTTTTTCAGTTTTATGTAGCGGACGGAAAATTGAGTTGTCAGTTGTACCAACGGAGTGCTGATATATTTCTTGGAGTGCCGTTCAACATTGCTTCCTACGCTTTGCTAACACTGATGGTGGCGCAGGTGTGTAACCTTGAGCCGGGTGAATTTATTCATACCCTGGGAGACGCGCATTTATATTCCAATCACATTGAACAGGCAAAGCTGCAGCTAACCAGGGACCTGCGACCATTACCGGTGATGAAAATAAACAAAGAGGTGAAAAGTATTTTTGATTTTAAATTCGAAGATTTTGAGTTGTTGAATTACGATCCCCATCCCCATATTAAGGCAGCGGTTGCTGTATAATTTTCCGGCATGTTTATTTAAACAGTTCAAGTATGATCGCGAATTTATTCCACAGAGGTAGAACTTACCAGATTGATTTTTTCAAGCCCATTGATATTTCTATACCGCTGGACACGGCCAAAGATCGTGTCAGTGCCTGGTATGTTGAGCCTATGAAGCTTGAGCCGGTAATTAATGGTGACTGGGTGGGAGACGTGAATAAAGGCGGCAGCGTTAATTTCCGGAATGTAATTTTTAACCCGCATGGAAATGGAACGCACACCGAATGCGTGGGGCATATCAGCAAAGAATTTTACACGATTAATAAAACCCTGCAGCGTTTTATGTTTTTGGCCGAACTCATCACTGTGTTACCTGAACAATTGGATAACGGCGATTACGTGATAACGCGCGCGATCCTTGAAAGTCATTTGCAGGAAAGCGGCAAGCCTGAAGCAGTTGTTATCCGAACGCTTAGCAACGGATTAAACAAAATGCACACCCAGTACAGTAATACCAATCCTCCTTACGTTTTGAAGGATGCAATTACTTATTTAAACGAACTGGGTGTTGAGCATTTATTAATTGATATGCCAAGCATTGATAAAGAAAAAGATGACGGCAAACTCGAAGCGCACCATGAATTCTGGAATTATCCTGCAGACCCTAAACTTCATAAAACCATCACTGAATTAATTTATGTTCCTAATGAAATAATTGATGGAACCTTTATTCTTAATTTACAGATAGCCCCGTTTGAAAACGATGCCAGTCCGAGCAAGCCTTTACTCTATAAAATCTATTAGATTGTTTTGCGAATCAGTAAACCCGTACACCGGCAGGCACGTCTGTCGTTGGGAAGAACATAGTTCTGTGGCGTTTAAGTTCACGCAGAGGCGCTGAGCACGCAGAGTTGGAATGCCTTAACACTCTCTGTGCCCCTTGTGGTTAATGTTTTGGTGAAGATGATTTACTAGGCTCCTCTTAGAAATAAAATCTAAAAATTTTTTCATAAATGATACGTGTAACTGGTGTCCTCCGCGGCGGATTAGTGGCTAGGCTGTGTTTTCGCGTTTTAATTTTGAATAAATAAAAGCATCAGAGAATTCTTCATTGTGAAATGTAAAATCACGGAATCTTCCTTCTTTAATAAAGTTGAGTTTTTCTATAAGCCGCACCGAAGGCGTGTTTTCGGGATTGATCACAGCTTCAATGCAATTAAAATTTAAGGTTGTGAATCCATAGTTCAGTATTTCATTGAGCGCTTCTTCCGTATATCCCTTCCTGTGAAAATCAGCATTTAAAACATAGCCAACCTCTGCCCGGGCATTGCCTTTGTTTATTCTTACATACCCTAATACTCCAATGAGTTTATTGGTGTCTTTTGGATATAAGCCCCAGTTGATGCCCTCGTTGTTGTTAATGGCAGTGTCAATCATGTCAATTACAGTTTGCGCATCGGCGGGGACCTTAGCAATTGGTCGTGGAATAAACCGCATCGTTTCTTTATTGGAACGAATGGCAAACAGTTCCTGAAGATCGGCGCTGGTAATCCGTTTTAAAATTAGTCGCGCTGTGCTTAATTCAGGAAAGGGATCAAAATTGAGGGTGAGCATATTTTGTTTATTTTACTTTTCTAATAATTCTTTTAAATGGTTGAGTCGCGATGTCCAGAACTCCTTTAATTCGGAAGCCGCAGATAAAGACGCTATTTTTAAATGCTGCACTACCACCTGCGCTTTTGTTTCATTCTTTTCGTAGAAATCGATGCTTAAGGTGGTTATATTATCTGACCAGGTAATTCTGGCTGATTTATTCTCGGTACTCTTGCGGATGATAATTTTTTCTTTTAACCAGTTGCGGCGTAATTTATTATCGACGACAGAATTATAGAGAACTAATAGCGGAACATTAATGGTTTTACTGACGCTGATCTCAAAGCCATTTTCTTTTTGGCCTCTTTCTCTGATCCCTCGGCTCCATTGATAAGAAGTAGAAAGTAAGCCCTGGTTCCATTCGCCAAGAGGCTCCAGGCCTTTGATGATTTTAACGAGCGCGTAAATTTCTGAAGACTTCCTTTTATTTGCGCCCTTTTTGTCAAGCAACAAAAACCAATACTCCATTGGTTTTCCTGTTTTATCTACAACTAGTTTATCGGTAATTATTTTTCGCTCTCCGGTCATTTAAATGAAAGGTGAATATAAGATTTTGATGGTTACACTGCACTACTCAGCAAATAAAGTACGGTCGCTATCATTTGTCTTCCTTAAAGAATGTATTTATAAAGAAAATCTACCTGATTGTCTTCGCCCAGAGTAAAAATATGCGTATCAAATTTTATAAAATTATTTTTCTCATAAAACTCAATTGCTTTTTTGTTCTTTTCCCAAACACCCAGCCAGATAAATTCCTTTTTTAATGCTCGTCCTTTAGCGATGCTTTTCTTTAACAGTAACTGTCCGGCTTTGCGACCCTGGAATTTTTTCAAAACATAAATGCGTTCTATTTCCAGACAACGTCCTGAGATGTTTTCTGTTTGTGCGTCACCCGTATTTAGTTTTAAATATCCTGCAATTTCACCGCGGTAATAAAGTAAATAGGTAAATGAGTTTTCATTCTCAAGTTCTTCTTCAAGACGATGGATACTGAAATTAGTTTCAACGTACTTTCTGAAATTTTCAGGAGTGTTTAAATGCTCGTAGGTTTCTGAAAAGCTGTTAACGCAAACTTCCCGGAGTTTTTTTGTTTCCGGTTTTGTTATTAGAACAGTGGTAAATCCTGCGGCAAACATCAGACTAAAGGTTTAAAAAGCCACGGGCATTTGCATCAAATACAAATACATTAGAAAAATCTTCAATCTTTTCCTGCGCAAATAAGCTATCGTTAAAATAGTCCATGTTAACGTCGGGATCGGCCGACATTTCAAAGCGTGAAGCGCAAACTGCGATTTGGTTTTTTTCAGGTTTATCGCCCGCAAATTCCTCCGCCAGTTCTTGCGATTCTTTTAAAACGTGTGAATCACTGTTGTATCTTATATAAAGTTTCCAATCATTTACATTAAGGGTAAGCAGACTTCCGTTGAGAGTTAATTTTACTCCACGCGCGTCGTCTTTATAAAAATCATTGAGCTCTGTTTTCAGATCTTCAATGCTGGCATTGGAACCTTCGCCAATTAAAATAAGAAAGGAATAAAACGCGTAGCTCATATATTAATTCATTGGTGTGCACAATTCAATTAAAAAACCGTCAGGATCTTTTATATACGCTACAGTTTGTCCCCAGGGTTTTACCTTCGGCTCTTCCACTTTCTTGGCGCCGGCGGCTATCGCCTGATTCATGGTGACAGCAACATCATCGGTTGTAAATCCGATTTCCATGGCAAAAGGTTTTTCGTTAGCGTTGCTTTGAACAAACCCGTTTGTGAGATTGCTTTTTGCGAGGTTAACGGAAGCAAACGACAAGGTTGTTTCGCCCGTTAAAAGTTCGCCGTACTCGTTGTTTTCAGAAATGAATTTTCGTTTAAACCCAAACGCTTTTTCATAAAAAGAAATGGATACGCTTACATCGTTCACGTAAAAAATGGTATAGGCAAAACGGATCATACTTTTGGTTTTACATAAACGTGCTTGATGTTTCTCTTTCCTGTTTCGCGTTCATCAATCTCAAAAAGACCAAGGCTCCTGATAAGTGGGAGCATTTTTTCGTAACCGTAATTCCGCGAATCAAAATCGGGCTTCTTTTTCAGGATAAGACTGCCAAGCTCGCCAAGAAAGGCCCAGCCGTTTTCATCAGCCACGTCAGAAATAGTGTCCGTTACCAGTTTTATCAATTCTTCATCGATCCCGGTAATGGGTGGTGGCGCTTTCGGAAGTTCTGTTTTCTTCGGGGCTTTCACATTGTTCACACTGGCGGTCTTTTCTTTTGGAATCACCCTTGTGTTCTTTAAAATCTCGAAGTATATAAACTTGTCGCAGGCTGTAATAAAAGGCTTGAGCGTTTTTTTCTCGCCAATTCCTATTACCTTCATGCCTGCTTCTCTCAATCGTGTGGCGAGGCGGGTAAAGTCGCTGTCGCTTGAAACAATGCAAAAACCGTCTACTTTTCCTGAATATAAAATATCCATCGCATCAATAATCATAGCACTGTCGCTTGAATTTTTTCCGCTCGAGTAACTGTACTGCTGTATCGGCGTAATGGCATTTTCAAGCAATACATTCTTCCATCCCGAAACGGTCGGCTTGGTCCAGTCGGCATAAATGCGTTTAAAGGTGGGGGTTCCGTATTTGGCAATTTCTTCAAACATTCCTTTCACGTTGGAGTAAGGAACGTTGTCAGCGTCAATGAGTACAGCGAGTCTTAAATCTTTTATTTCCATATTTTAGTTTTGAAAAAACATCATGGTTCTTTCAGCGAATGAAGTTACGAATTTTCAAGAGGTTTTTTTGTTTTGCGCAGAATTCGGATTAACACAATGAAAATTAAACAAGGCAGGGCAATCCAAATAAGTTCGCTTTTAATAACCTTTAGGCCCCACTCAGAAAAAAAGTTGCCAACGCCAATCGGTGACACCTGGATTGGAGTGTAAGGGAAAAAGTATCGCGTATTATCAAACGGCGCCAGTATGGCTACGCCCAGTCCTCCGTTTGTTAACATGTCCAGGAGGCCATGCGAAGCGCCGCAAAGAAAAAAGTATAAAAAATAAATTGCGTGTTCTTTCTTTTTTAAATTTTGTTTGCGATAAAAAAGGAGCATCACAAAAGCAGCAAGTAATAAGCAAAAGAACAGTGAATGAAAAAAGCCCCGATGCCCTAAGGGATGCGAATATGCAACAAACCTGAGCATGACCACATCGAGATCTGGAATTGTAGCGCAAACCGAACCTAAAATGAGAAAACGAGTTGTCCCCATTTTTTTTGCATAGCTTTTCCCGAACGTGATTGCAACAAGAGCATGTGAGAACGCAGAAGCCATGTTTAAAGTTAAGGATAAAAGTGACCATGTCACTGGCATAAGCTTTTACAGGAAGATTGTATGAAGAAGATAATTATTACACTTATTACAGGTTGTTTGATCGTGCTTGTATCCTGCTATTCTTCAAGTAAGATAACAGGATCATGGAAAAGCCCTAAACAAACCGATAAGACCTACAAAACTATTTTTATCGCCGCCCTTACCGGTAACACTGTTGCCAAATCAACCATAGAGAATGACCTGGAAGCTATGCTCAGCAAATATGGAATCTCCACTACGAAAAGTCTTGATGAGTTTCCGCCAAGTTTTAGCAGAGACAGCGTTCAGAAGGATGTTTTAATGCAGCGTGTCCGAAAAAAAGGAAGCGAGGCCATACTCACAGTTTCGTTATTAAAAAAGGAAACAGAATCACGCTACACTTCGGGGAACTACTCGCCAATGGGCCGCTGGGGATACTATAACAATTTCGGGGGCTACTACAATTACTGGTATCCTTATGCGTATAGCGATACGTATTATACAAAAGATGAAATTTATTACCTTGAAACTAACCTTTACGACAGCGTTTCAGAAGAACTGGTATGGTCGGCGCAATCGCAGACTTACAGCTACAACGGTCTTACCTCGCATTCAAAAGAATACAGTATTATGATCGGCCAGCAATTGAAGAAAGATGGGATTCTGAAATAGCGATTTTTAATTGGGGATATTTTTTCCCGTTACAACTTTTTCAAGAACTCGGTGCGCAATACCATCTGACTGCCTCCCAATCTGCATTCTACTTCATTTGCATCGCCAGTGAGACGGATGTTCTTTACCGTTGTGCCCCTCTTTAGAGTAGCAGAAGAACCTTTAACCTTTAAATCTTTTATTAGTGTTACGGTGTCGCCGTCGTTTAGAATATTTCCGTTGCTGTCTTTAACTTCCATGTGTGAAAAATTAGTGAACTCAAATGTAAATATATGAAAGTGTGGTAATCTTTAATGATGTGAAAAAGAATTTTGTCCCAAATATGAAAACTCATTTTGATTTCTTTCTTTTTGCAATCGGCATATGATCAGGCACGTTTTTGTGTATCTTTATTAAAAATATAAATCAATTTTAAAACACACTATGAGCAAAGGATTAATTACCGTTTTAGTTTTTGGAGTTATTGTTTTATTCGGCGGAGTTTGGGCGTGCAACAAGCGAAACAATTTCGTGCGTTTGCGTGAAGATGCTAAAGCTCAATGGCAGCAGGTGGAAAGCCAGTACCAGAGACGCTCAGATCTTATTCCAAACATTGTTGCAACCGTTAAGGGGGAAGCTAACTTTGAGAAATCAACGCTTGAAGCAGTGATAAACGCCAGGGCGAAGGCAACCTCGGTGAATATTAATCCTGATAAATTGGATGATAATTCAATTGCCAAATTTAAAGCCGCGCAGGGAGAGTTAAGCGGAGCCTTATCACGTTTACTTGTGGTGAGTGAAAATTATCCGAACCTGAAAGCTAACCAGGGCTTCGCCGATTTACGCGTGGTTTTGGAAGGAAGCGAAAATCGAATTGCGGAGGAGCGGAGGAAATATAATGAATTGTCGCGCGAGTTTAATAAATCCATTCAATACTTCCCCGGTAATTTGCTCGCCGGTAGTTTTGGACCGATGCCTTATTTTGAATCCGAAGCGGGTGCCGAGAAAGCGCCGAAGGTAGAGTTCTAATATTTTTAACCTATATTTTTTCAACTAAATGCCCACCGCGAGAAATTTTTTCACTAAGGATGAACAGCAAAAGCTGACGAATGCTATTGCCGAGGCCGAACTGAAAACCTCCGGTGAAATTCGCGTGCATATTGAAAATTTTTGCCTGGGGAACGAATTAAATCGCGCACAGAAATTATTCACAAAGCTGGGGATGCACAAAACCGTTAAGAGGAACGGAGTATTGATTTATGTTGCCGCACTGAGCAGAAAAGTTGCCATTGTTGGGGATGAAGGAATTCATCGGGAATTGGGAGA
>JACDDR010000056.1:6344-23403 GCA_013816895.1 Bacteroidota bacterium | reverse complement strand
ATTAAAGATTATAATAAGGGCGATAAAACCATTGGTGTTGTTGCGCAAAAAAGTGATGCCATTGAAGATCCGACCGAAGACGATCTTTACAAAGTAGGAACCGTGGCGTTTATTATCAAAATGCTAAGAATGCCTGACGGAAACACCACCATTATTATTCAGGGCAAGCGACGTTTTAAAATAGATAAGTTTATACAAACCGACCCTTATCACAAAGCCAGGGTAAGCGCCTTTGACGAAAACAAGCCGCCGAAAACAGATCAGGAATTCCAGGCAATTATTTCAAACCTTAAAGAAACTTCTGTTCAGATCGTAAAGCTTTCGCCCAACATACCTAGTGATGCCGGCTTTGCAATTAATAATATTGACAGTCCTACGTTTCTGGTGAATTTTATTTCATCAAACATGAGCGCGAAAACCGAAGACAAGCAGAAGATGCTGGAAGTAGCGCACCTGAAAGAACGCAGCCTGGTTGTGCTGGAATACCTCAACAAAGAATTTCAGATGCTGGAATTACGCAGCCAGATTCAGAATAAAACCAAAATGGATCTGGATAAACAGCAGCGTGAATATTTTTTAAATCAGCAGATCAAAACCATTCAGGAAGAATTAGGCGGAACTAATTTCGAACAGGAAATAAGCGGTTATCGCGATAAAGCCACGACAAAAAAATGGAGCGATTCCGTTCACGAGGTTTTCGAAAAACAGGTTGCAAAACTACAGCGCATGAACCCAAATGCCGCGGAATATGGCATTCAGACCAACTATGTAGAGCTTCTCCTTGAATTACCCTGGAACGATATTACGGAGGATAACTTTGATCTTAAACATGCTGAACAAATTCTTGATGAAGATCACTTCGGACTTGAAAAAGTAAAAGAAAGAATCATTGAACATCTCGCGGTTTTAAAATTAAAAGGCAATTTAAAATCGCCGATCATTTGCTTATACGGGCCTCCCGGTGTTGGTAAAACTTCGCTCGGAAAAAGCATCGCCAAAGCGCTTAACCGCAAATATGTGCGCATGAGCCTCGGCGGATTAAAAGATGAAAGTGAAATACGCGGTCACCGTAAAACCTATATTGGCGCCATGCCCGGAAGGATTTTACAAAATCTAAAAAAGGTGCAGTCCTCAAATCCCGTTTTTATTTTAGATGAAATTGATAAAGTAGGCAGCGATTATCATGGCGATCCGTCTTCGGCATTGCTCGAAGTACTGGACCCTGAACAGAATTCGGCCTTTTACGATAATTTTCTGGAAATGGATTATGATCTCAGCAAGGTGATGTTTATTGCTACCTGTAATAATCTTTCAACCATTCAGCCTGCTTTGCGCGACCGGATGGAAATAATTGAAGTGAACGGATACACGGTGGAAGAAAAACTGGAAATTGCGAAGCGTCACCTTATTCCAAAACAGGTTGAAGAAAGCGGATTAAAAAAATCGCAATTAAAGATCACCGATAAAGTGCTTGAATTTTTAATTGATACGTATACAGCCGAAAGTGGAGTGCGTAACCTTGAAAAACGCATTTCCAAAATTGCAAGAAACGCCGCGGTGCATGTAGCGAAAAAGCAAGAGATTCCTAAAATGACTGAAGAGGAAGTAACAAAGATATTAGGGCCTTCTCATTTAAAAGATAAATACCAGGGCAATGATATTGCAGGTGTTGTTACAGGACTTGCCTGGACGCAAGTGGGTGGTGAGATCCTGTTTATTGAAACAAGTTTAAGCAAAAGTAAATCCGCGAAATTAACCTTAACAGGTAACCTTGGCGAGGTGATGAAAGAGAGCGCTATACTTGCACTTGAATACCTGAAGGCACACCCTCAGATCCTGGAGATTGATCCTGCGATGTTTGAGGAATACAATATTCACATTCATATTCCGGAAGGCGCCACTCCAAAGGATGGGCCAAGCGCCGGTGTAGCCATGCTTACTTCCATTGCAAGTGCCTTTACCAAACGTAAGGTAAAAAAAGCGTTAGCCATGACAGGCGAAATTACGCTTCGCGGAAAAGTTTTGCCGGTTGGAGGTATCAAAGAAAAAGTGCTTGCCGCGAAACGCGCCGGAATTAAAGAAATTATTTTGTGTGAAGATAATCGCAGGGATATAGAATACATTAAAGCCGACTATTTAAAAGGCGTTAATTTTGTTTATGTTACACAAATGGAAGAGGTTCTTAAACTAGCCCTTCTCAAAGAAAAAGCCAAGGACGCGACATACAATTAAACTCCGAAGAATCTATTTTTGAAAAAAGTACTTATACTCACTTATTACTGGCCGCCAAGCGGTGGAGCTGGTGTGCAGCGATGCCTTAAGTTTGTGAAATACCTTCGCGAATTTGGCTGGGAACCCATAGTGTACACCGCGCTTGATGGTGAAATGCCGGTGATGGATAAAAGTCTTCAGAAAGATGTCCCGAAAAATATTACGGTTCTTAAAACAAAAATTTGGGAGCCTTACAGTATTTATAAAAAATTCATCGGCCGCAAAAAAACGGATAAGATCAACGCTTCATTTTTAAGCGAAAACAAAAAAGCAGGTATCGCCGAAAAAATAAGCGTATGGATCAGGGGAAACTATTTTATTCCTGATGCGCGTAAATACTGGATAAAACCGAGCGTGGACTTTGTAACCGATTACGCGCGCAAATATGGCATCAAACATATTATAAGCAGTGGTCCGCCCCATACCATGCACATGATTGGACTGGGTGTAAAACAACGCGTGCCGGACATAAAATGGATTGCCGATTTCAGAGACCCCTGGACCAATATTGATTTTTACGAAAAGCTGATGCTGAGTAAGAAAGCCGATGCCAAGCATCACGAAATGGAAATGAGCGTGCTGCAAAACGCGGGCATTGTACTTAGTGTTGGCAAAACCATGAGCGAGGAGTTCAAGGCTATGTATACTAATGCAGGAGGCAAATCTCCGGAAAAATTTAGGGTGATTACCAATGGCTTTGACGAGGCCGATCTTAAACAAGGCACGGTAATAAAAGATACGAAATTCAGTATTGCTCATATAGGCACACTTGTTAAAGACCGCAACCCCGAAGTGTTGTGGCAGGTATTAAGCAAGCTTGTAAAAACAAATTCAGAATTTGAAAAAGAGCTTGAAATAAAACTTGTTGGCAAGCTCGATTTTTTTGTAAAACAACGGATCGATTTTTTTGGCCTTACCAAATACATTAACAAAATTGAGTACATGCCTCATAGCGAAGTGATCGAAGAACAACAACGCTCCCGGGTATTGTTGCTTTTGGTTAACAATACTAAAAACGCAAAGGGCATTTTAACCGGAAAGGTATTTGAGTACATGGCATCAAACGTTCCAATTCTGGCTATTGGTCCAACCGACGGCGACCTTGCGGAGATCATCAGCGAAGCAGGCTGCGGCCTCATAAGCGGATTTACCGACGGGGAAACACTTGAACAAAACATCCTGCAGCTTTTTAATAATTCTGTTATGCCTGCAAACGCAAACGTAATACAAAAGTACAGCCGTAAAAATTTAACCCGGGAACTGGCGGGCTGTCTTGCTTCGCTTTAGTAGGTTCACAGCATCTTAAATTGATTTAAGATAAAAGCTCATGACGTTTTTTTGTCAATAACCTCTTCCTTATCTTTTTATATCTATTGCAGACAAAAAAACCGTCGTAATTTCACAACTTCCTGCTCTTGAAATCTTCAGGCAAATTGCGTATCTTTACTATATGCCTACAGTGTTAGTTATTTTTGGCTGGAGACTCTTCTTTTATTCTAATGAAGGTTCTGAACCAATTCATATCCACGCTGAAAAAGGAGACATGGAGTGTAAGTTTTGGCTTCTCGTTGACGAAGTTGAAATTCGAGAAGCGTTTAGTTACAATATGACACCGGCAGCGACAAGAGAAATAAAAAAAATAATTTACCAGCATTTCGACTTAATTGTTGATTCCTGGAATAACTACTTTAAAAAATAAGTTATGGTTTCTACTCACACTATACAGGATATTTCTTTCGACAAAGATTCGATAAGTTTAAAAATCGATGGAAAGCTTATTAAAATTGCACTCGATGAAATATCATCGAAACTAAAGGCAGCTAATGACTTTCAAAGACAATTTTTTAAAGTTTCTCCTTCAGGTTATGGTATTCATTGGCCTTTAATAGACGAGGACTTATCGGTTGAGGCTATGCTTAAGACTTGTATTTAAGGCATACATGTGCGCGGCCAACCTAATCTGTGTGGCACAAATTAACCACTAACAACAGGTAGTTGTACCATGCGGTCCGCCGCGGCGGATGTCGATCATTCCCGAACTAGTCAAAAGAATTTGAATGTATCCATTACTCCACAATAAATTTTCCTGTAAACCTGCTCGCATCGCTGCTGTAGTGGTAAATATAAATACCTGGCGAAAGTGCGCTCAGATCCATTTTTTCGTTTTCGTCTTTAATAAGAAATTCATTTACCATTTGGCCCGCCAGTGACGTGATCAATACTTTTCCCGCTTGTTTATTTTCCTGTTTAATAAATAATTTACGGTCGTTACAAAAAACAACTGGCCTTGCCACTTCAGAATTATTTTTGATACCGCTTGGAAGTGTATAATGAATGGTTAGTTTAAACGTGCTTACAATAGTGGTGTTGATGCCATACGTATCAAGTGTTATTCTGAATCCGAAATGAGGTGAATTAACCATTGCGGGTGTTAACGCGGCACCCCATGCATCGGATGTACCGCCGTTTGTGAAAGTTCCACCAGCGCCACTTACCGAATCTCTTTTATAATTCCCTACTTTAATAAAATTGTTTATCAGACAAATGCTGTCGATCTTATAATTTGTTGGTCCGCCATTTCCGCCGGTTATGTAGTAAGAAGCTGTTACACCGGTAATGGAAGCGGTTGAAGGGATATTCATATTGTACCGGTACAACTCAAAAGCAGTGGACCTTGAATTCATACAACAAATACTGTAATTAGAGTTATTCGTATAAACACCTCCTGAATAAATGATTTGAAAGGTACCCGTAGCACCCGCGCGTGGCGACTGGTTGGCGCTGTCTGGCGTAGCCGAGTAACTCATGGCTACCTGGGCGTTAAAATTAAAAGCTAATACTGTAAGAGCTGCAAGGAAAAGTTTTTTCATGTTCTGATTTTATTTTTCTCAAAATTAGAACTTGAATTATGATTAATTTACTTTTTAAATAATTGAAAGTCCAGCTACACTCATAAATACGCTGTGTTTTTTCAATTAAAAAATATAAATCAATTTAGTAGTTTCCTTAACGCCACTTCAAACGCTGAAATTGTTTTATCAAGGTCTTCTTTACTATGCGCCGAACTTAAAAATCCTACTTCATATCCGCTTGGACCAAGGTAAACCCCGCTTTCGAGCAGACTGTGATAAAGCGTTTTAAAATACGACATGCTGTTGGCATCAATATCTTCGGCCGAAGTTATTTCTTTCTTATCTGTAAAAGCAATCCAGAAAATAGAACCAAGTTTAAACATCTTAAATAATTTAAAGCTGTTTACTTTTTCTATTCCTTCTACAAGATAACTGGTTTGTTCTTCAAGTTTCACGTAAAAATCTTTGGCGAGGCATTGCGTAAGCTGGGCAATTCCTGCAGTCATGGCCACAGGATTTCCGCTAAGCGTGCCTGCCTGGTAAACAGGACCTTCGGGTGAAACACAACTCATTATTTTTTTGCTGGCCCCGTAAGCCCCAACCGGAAAGCCTCCTCCGATTATTTTTCCATACGTAATAATATCGGGTTGAATATCAAACAAACCCGCCGCGCCCGTAAAACTTAATCTGAAACCACTGATCACTTCATCAAAAATCAACAAGGTTTGATGCGCGGTGCATTGATCGCGAAGGAAGTTTAAAAATTCTTTTCCCTGCAATAACAAGCCATTATTTGCCGGCACGGGTTCTATAATAACACAGGCTATGTCGTTTTTGTATTTTTTAAACGCTTCTTCAACGGCCTCGCGGTTATGCAACGGCACGGTAATGGTTTCGTTCACAAAGCTTTCAGGCACACCCGCACTGCTGGAATTACCAAATGTTACCAGTCCACTCCCCGCCTTCACCAGCAGCGAATCCACATGTCCGTGATAACAGCCTTCGAATTTTAATATTTTGTTTCGTTTGGTAAAACCGCGCGCTAAACGGATGGCGCTCATTACCGCTTCCGTGCCGCTGCTTACAAAACGTAATTTTTCTATAAACTTATTGTTGGAGAGAATTAATTCAGCTAGTTCATTTTCCAGTCGTGTAGGCGCGCCAAACGATGTTCCGTTGCGCATGGTTTTATCCACGGCATTCAAAACCGTATCGTTCGCGTGTCCAAGAATAAGCGGACCCCAGCTGCAACAATAATCGATGTACTCATTTCCATCCACATCCCAAATATGAGAACCTTTGCCTTTTTCAATAAATAAAGGATTTCCTCCCACACTCCTGAAAGCACGCACCGGCGAATTAACGCCTCCCGGGAAATAGGTCTTTGCTTTTTCAAAAAGCTCCGCTGATTTTGTTGTATTCATAAGGGCGCAAAATTAGGATTTTTAGTTGACCAATCTAAACTCCAAAAACTGTTAAATGAGTCATTAGAAATTATTTTTTAATATTGTGGTCTGATAATTGTCTACTTTTAAGAAAACAAACACTATGAAGAAAATTGCTTTATCCTTACTTTTCCTAACCACCTTTTCATTTGCTTCCCTTGCGGGCGATGGCGATAAAATTCCATCTGCAACAGTAAAGAAACTGGATGGCAGCAAAGTAAATTCAAACACTTTTTCAAACAATGGCAAGCCCATTATCATCAGCTTCTGGGCCACATGGTGCAAACCCTGTAAAAAAGAACTGGATGCCATCGCTGAAAATTATCCTGACTGGGTTAAAGAAACCGGCGTAAAGCTTATTGCCATAAGTATTGATGACGCGAGAAGTTCAGGCAAAGTGGTTACCGATGTAAAAACCAAAGGCTGGGAATACGAAGTGTATATTGACGAGAACCAGGATTTTAAACGCGCTATGAATGTGAACAATGTACCGCACACATTTTTGGTAGACGGTACCGGCCATATTGTATGGAGTCATAATTCCTATTCGGAAGGCGATGACGAAAAGCTTTACGAAAACGTTAAAAAGCTTGCCAAGGGCGAAAAGCTCGATCATTAAAAAAAGAATTTATTGTCCTGTTAAACAGGAGTGCAAGAGTGTTGCATAAAAATATTGCGAACCAAAAAAAAATTAGCTTAATTTGCTTCTGATGATGAGAAGCAGCCTTTTAAAAAGTAGCCTAACCGCTGCTTTTTTAATTACAATTTTTCTAAAACCATTTAACGCCTCTGCGCAAAGTGCCGCGGATGAAATCAACGCCATTCATGGAAATTTCCAGATAGACGCGCAGTATTATCAGCCCGATTCGCTCATAGGCGCGCCTAAGGTTCCGGAAAAATTTCTTTCGAATGTTTTCGGAAACATTAATTATACCAAAGGAAATTTTTCGGCCGGCGCCCGCTATGAAGCATACAACAATGTAAAGCAGGGTTTCGACGCGCGCTATAAAGGGCAAGGCGTGGTTAACCGGTTTGTTAGGTACAAGACCGATTTACTGGATATCACCGTTGGGAACATCTACGAACAATTCGGCAGCGGACTTACCCTCAGAACTTATTACGAACCGGGACTACTTTACGACAACTCTCTTGATGGTGTCAGGGTAATTTCCAATCCCATTAAAGGCCTTACCCTGAAAGGTATTACAGGAAAACAGCGGTATTTCTTTTCGGTTGGTTCAGGCATTGTGCGGGGCGGCGACGCGGAAGTAAACATCAACGAGTTGTTTGATTCTGTTCTCGGAAAGAAAAAAACAAGAGTCATCCTTGGCGGAAGTTTTGTAAGTAAATACCAGGTTGACCAGGATCCTAATCTTATTCTTCCGCAGAACGTAGGCTGTTATGGCGGGCGCATTAACATCATCCACGAAGGCTTTAATTTTTTTACAGAATATGCTTACAAGATTAACGATCCTTCTTCCGACAATAAATTTTCCTACAAATTCGGCGAAGCATTATTTTCCAGTATAAGTTATGCTACCAATGGATTTTCTTTTTTAGCACAGGGCAAGCGTGTGGATAACATGAGTTTTCGCAGCGACAGGAATGAAGCCTTGCAGAGCTTATTGATCAATTACCTTCCTACAACCACAAAACAGCATTCTTATTCGATGCTCGCACTGAACCCTTACGCCACCCAATTTAAAGGTGAAATCGGCGGCATGGCAGAGATTCAGTACAAGTTCAAAAAAGGCACCGCACTTGGAGGAAAGTACGGCACCGAAATAACCATGAACTATTCACGCGCTAATGGACTGCAACCCATCGGAGTATCTGATTCATCTACCTCAATGACGTTTTATAAAACAAATTATAATGATATCGGTAAAGATTATTATCATGATTTTTTCGTGGAGATCAATAAAAAATTCAACAAGAAATGGAAAGGAACGTTTGTTTATTCCAACCAGTTTTACAACCGTAACATTATTCAGTTCAATGCCGACAATGCAGGATTTAAAAGTTTGAAAGCCAGCATTGGCGTTGCGGACATTACCTATAAATACAAACCAACAAGTTCTGTACGTGTTGAACTCCAGGGTTTATTTGCCGAAGATCAGCACATGGTAACCAATTCCAACCTTGTAGCTAAGGGAAACTGGGCTGCAGCTTTGCTGGAATGGACCCCAAGCGGGCACTGGTTTTTTGCGGTGTACGATCAATATAATTACGGAAATCCTGACCATGCTTTACAGATCCATTATTATCTGGCGACAATGGGTTATAACAATGGTCCGCACCGCATCGCCATGGGTTATGGAAAACAAAGCGCGGGTATATTTTGTGTAGGCGGCGTTTGCCGCACGGTTCCAGCATCAAATGGTATCACCCTTTCAATTACCAGCAGTTTTTAGTAAATTAGCTTAAAGAAACAGGCCACAAAAAAATGTACATAATGAAACATATCATTTTAATTATTTTCACGCTGCTCCTTTTTAGCGCCTGCGACAAGGTTAAAAATCCGAATCAAAATCCTTCCGCCATATCTTCATGCACGCTCAACGCGCCCATTGTAAAAACCAATACTCTTACCAGTGGATTCAGGAAAGTTCTGCTTGAAGATTATACAGGTCATACTTGCGGTAATTGTCCGAGAGCAGCCGAAAAAGCGGAAGCATTATCCGCTACTTATAAAGACAGCCTGGTAGTTATTGCCAACCATGTGAGTGTGCAATATGCGAAACCGGTGGCTGACACGCTTTACCGCGAAGACTTCCGCGATGCAAGCAGTACCGATTGGGATATTTTTCTAGGTATGTCTTCTTCAGGTTTGCCGCGCGGCACAATTAACCGTGTTGCTCCTTTTCCGCAATCTCACGCCAGCTGGCCTTCTTTGGTTCCTTCCGCCCTGCACCAGGCTCAGTCTGTTAAACTGGATATTATTACAACCTACGATCCTTCACAAACTCTTTTAAATGTGCAGGTAAAGAGCACCTTTTTAAAAGCCTTTACAGGCGATGTAAAACTTGTACTTGCTTTAACGCAGGACAGTCTTGTTGGCGATCAAAAAGATTATTCGCCACCTCCCGGAGTATTACTGGATGCTGACTTTGAAACGCGACCGAATTACAGGTTTGATCATGTGCTGATATCTACCGTTACTGGTCCCTGGGGCCGACTGGTGAAATCTTCCCCTGCGGTTAACGATACTGTAACACTTAAATCATCTTGTTATCTGCTGAGCAAATGCTTTTTCAAGAGTGTTGTTTGTCTTAATGATAAATATGTAAATCTTGTAGCCTTTATTTACAACGACGCCACCAAGGAAATACTGCAGGCGGAAAAAATAAGGATCAGGTAAAACACGCTTTTAACCCTTTCAAAATCTAAATCCTGCAGGCTAAATAATTCAGTTTTTACACAGGATTTTGTTAGATTTGCTTCATCAATTTCAATTATGCCGCACCTATCCGATAGAGTTAACCAGATTTCCGAATCACAGACCATTGCAATGGCACGTAAAAGCCGTGAATTAAAAGCGCAGGGCATTGATATCATCAGTCTTAGCCTGGGAGAACCTGATTTTCCTACACCGCAAATTATTAAGGACGCGGCCAAAAAAGCAATTGATGAGAATTACAGTTACTATACACATGTTTCGGGATATGTTGAATTAAGAGCGGACATCTGCGAAAAATTTAAAAGGGATAATAAAATAAATTATGTCCCTGAAGAGATCGTGGTTTCAACCGGTGCAAAACAAAGTATTGCGAATGTAATCCTTTGCCTTATTAACCCGGGCGATGAAGTAATTGTGCCTTCGCCGTATTGGGTAAGTTACATTGAAATTTTAAAGCTGGGGGGCGGAATTCCCGTAATAATTGAAACCTCAATTGAGTCCGATTTTAAACTTACGCCTAAGCAGCTGCAAGACGCCATTACCCCTAAGACGCGAATGCTGATGATGAGTACGCCATGCAATCCAACGGGTACTGTTTATACAAAAGAAGAATTAAAAGCGCTGGGTGAAGTTGTTATCAAACATGAAGAACTTTACATCCTTAGCGACGAAATATACGAACACATTAATTTTATTGGCGGGCACCAGAGCTTCGCGCAATTTGATTTTATAAAGGAGCGCGTTATTACCATTAACGGCGTTTCAAAAGGATTTGCCATGACCGGTTGGAGAGGCGGGATAATGGCCGCACCGAAGTGGATCGCACAGGCCTGTGATAAGATGCAGGGCCAGTTTACTTCTGCCACTTCCAGCATTACTCAAAAAGCCATGCACCAGGCCATGCATCTTGATTTTGACACCTACATCAAACCCATGCGCGATGCTTTTCTGAAACGAAGAGACCTAGTGCTTGAATTGATGAATCAGATACCTGGATTAAAAACTAACGTTCCGCAGGGTGCCTTTTATGTATATCCAGAAGTAAGTTATTATTTCGGAAAAAAATACAAGAATTATACTATTAATAACGCTACAGATCTTACCATGTTTCTGCTGGATGAAGCGCATGTTGCACTTGTGCCAGGCGCTGCGTTCGGGAGCGACACGTACATCCGTTTTTCATACGCTACCAGCGAAAAAAATTTAACGGAAGCTCTGAGAAGAATGAAAGAAGCATTAGCCAAACTACAGTAATCGTTAATGAAAAGATTATCCTTAAAAAAGGAACATATCCGCGAGATATTTAAGTCCTTCAACAATCTGAATGTTTTAATCATTGGAGATGTCATGATCGACAATTATCTCTGGGGAAAAGTTAACCGCATTTCGCCTGAAGCGCCCGTTCCCATTGTTGCCGTTACGAAAAAAGAAAGACGGCTGGGCGGCGCGGCCAATGTGGCGCTTAACATCCAGGCTTTAGGGGCCAATCCTGTATTATGTTCTGTAATAGGGGTCGATCATGAAGGGCTCGCCTTTCTCGAACTTTTAAAAAATCAGAAACTGAGCCAGAAGGGAATTCTCAAATGCCGCGACAGGATCACAACCGTTAAAACACGTGTTATTGGAAATAACGCCCAACTGTTGCGGGTGGATGATGAAGTGGAGTCGGAAATCGAACCTTCTGAAACCCAGCAACTGCTTACGCTGATCTCTTACATTATACAGCACGATAAAATTGATGTGATCATTTTTGAAGATTATAACAAAGGCATGATCACGCCAAAGCTGATTCACAAAGTGGTTGAACTGGCCAAGAGCAAAGGCATTCCAACCTGCGTGGATCCTAAAAAGAAAAATTTCCACGCTTACAAAGGCGTTAGCTTGTTTAAGCCAAACATGAAAGAGCTGAAAGAAGGATTAAAGATGGATATCAGCGGGGAGAACATCGGCGAACTTCAGCGTGCAGTCAGCAGTTTCAGGGTGAAACAAAAAGCAGAAACCATTATGGTAACCCTTGCGGAAAAAGGAATTATCACAAATTCAAGAAAGATAAAAGAACACATTCCTGCCCATATCCGCAGCATTGCAGATGTGAGTGGCGCCGGCGACACCGTAATCAGCGTGGCGGCATTGTGCCGTGCGTTAGAATGTAACGATGCTGTTACCGCGGCACTTGCCAATCTTTCAGGCGGACTTGTTTGCGAACAGGTTGGTGTTGTACCCATCAGCAAAAGCGATTTTCTTGACGAGGCACTGAAACTTGATTTCGTTAAGTAGTGTTAACACAGAGTGCACAGAGAGATTGAGAACACAAAGAAATTTAAAAAGTATAATCCATTTAAGACATTCCGAAAACTCCGTGTTCTCTGTTACTCAGAGCCTCTGTGTTGTAAAAAAATGAAACACGATAAAGTAACCCCATATAATTCCAGCGCGCCAAAAAAAGAACAGGTCGCCACCATGTTCGATAACATTTCGGGGCGTTATGATTTATTGAATTCGCTTCTTTCATTTGGCACTCATAAAGGCTGGCGAAAAAAATGCGTGAACCTTTTGCGAGATAACAAACCTTCCACTATCCTGGATGTTGCAACTGGTACTGCTGATTTTGCCATTGAATGCGCTAAACTTTCTCCAAAAAAAATTGTTGGAATCGACATCAGTGAGGGTATGATGCAGGTCGGCAGACAAAAACTACAAAAACTCGGACTCGATAAACTTATTACCCTTGAACAGGGCAATGCAGAAACTATTACTTATCCTGATAACTCCTTTGATGCAATTGTTGTTGGCTTTGGTGTACGTAATTTCCAAAATCTTGAAAAAGGTCTTGCAAACCTCCACCGCATTCTTAAACCCGGTGGAAAGATTGTGATCCTAGAGTTCTCCTATCCCACAAATACAGTGGTAAAAGCAGGTTACAGTTTTTACTTTTCCTACATAACGCCGCTTATTGGCAAGATTTTTTCTAAAGATCCAAGGGCATACAGTTATCTGATGGAAAGTGTAAAAGCTTTTCCTAATAACAATAATTTTGTAGCCATTCTGAATGGAACCGGTTTTAAGAATAGCGGCTTTAAGAGCCTCAGCATGGGAGTTGCAGCCATTTACTACGGTACTAAGTAAGCCTACCTGTCTTCTTAGGAATGCCCGCGGCCACAACAAATTCATCATTTCACTGTTAATAAACACTTTACAGGAGCCTTGTTAAACTACCTCAAAGCTCATTATCTTTAAGCTATGTCTAAAAACAAAAAACCACAACGTTATTTATTTGAAGAAGTTTTAGACTTTTTAAAACATAACGATTCCAAAACCTTTAATTATAAGCAACTGGGTGCTGCTATGGAAATCAACAGCGACAGCGAACGCGCTCAGTTAATAGAAGTTCTCGAGTCCTTAAAACATCAGGGATTTGTTATTGAAAAAGAAGCCGGAAAATACCAGATAAAAGAAAGCAAGCAATACGTTACGGGCACCATCGACTTTACGAGTCAGGCTGCGGCCTTTGTAGTGTTTAGTGAAACAGAAGAGGATATATTTATTCCGGCTAAAAAAACCAAGGATGCACTGCAGGGCGATCTTGTAAAAGTTTACATTTTACCAAGGCGCGGCGGTAAACGAAAAGAAGGCGAAGTAGCGGAAGTGATCAAACGTAATAAAACCGAATTTGTAGGGACGATTAAAATTAATCCCAAATTCGCATTTGTAATAGCCGACAGCCATAAGCTGCATGTCGACTTTTTTGTCCGCACCAGCGATATCAACGGCGCTAAGGATGGTCAGAAAGTTCTGATCAATTTAAAGGAATGGAAAGCCGGCGAACAAAACCCTACTGCAACTGTACTTCGCGTATTCGGAAATCCAGGAGAGCATAAAACCGAAATGAATGCGATAATGGCCGAATATGGCCTGCCCGAGCGGTTCCCCGATGCGATAGAATACGAAGCTAAAAAAATTCCAACTGAAATTACGGAAGATGAAATTTCAAAACGAAGGGACTTTAGAAAAGTAACCACCTTTACAATTGACCCTTACGATGCAAAAGATTTTGACGATGCATTATCGATCCAAAAACTGGACAACGGTTTTTGGGAAGTAGGCGTTCACATTGCCGATGTAACACATTATCTTAAACCACATTCTGCTCTTGATAAAGAAGCGGTTCACCGTGCAACCAGCGTTTACCTGGTAGATCGCGTAATTCCCATGTTACCGGAGGTGTTGAGTAATTTTGTTTGCTCATTACGACCGCACGAAGAAAAATACACATTCAGCGCTGTGTTTCAACTGGATGACGAAGCGCAAATCCATCACCAGTGGTTTGGCAAAACAATTATCTATAGCGATCATCGTTTCAGTTACGAAGAAGTTCAAACGGTCATTGAAACAGGCGAAGGAGATTATAAAGATGAGATAATGATACTGGACACGCTTGCCAAGAAACTGAGAGCTGACCGCATGAGAAAAGGATCTATCTTTTTTGATAAAGCAGAAGTAAAGTTTAAGCTCGATGAAGAAGGAAATCCTTTAGGCGTATTTTTTAAAACGCAAAAAGACGCGCATAAACTTATTGAAGACTTTATGTTGCTTGCCAACCGAAAAGTTGCCGAATACCTTGGCAAAGGCTTAAAGGGAGAAGACATTGACGATAAGCCAAAACACGCGGAACAAAAGGACAGTTCTAAAAACCTTTGTGTTTACCGGATCCATGATGTGCCAAGCGATGAAAAAATGCAGGAGTTAAGCGGCTTTGCTGCGCGGTTTGGCTACCAGATGCAATTGGGTAATAAGCAGAAAGTAGCAGCTTCTATAAATAAATTACTTCACGATGTAAAGGATAAAAAAGAGCAGGGCATGATAGAATTACTTACAGTTCGCAGCATGCCGAAAGCTATCTATACCACAAAAAATGCAGGTCACTATGGACTGGGTTTTGAATTTTACACGCACTTTACTTCCCCTATCCGTCGTTATCCTGATGTATTGGTTCACAGGTTGCTTGAGGCGCGCCTTCAGGGCAAAACATATTCAAACAAAGACGAACTTGAATTTTTGTGTAAGCAAAGTAGTGAGCAGGAACGTATGGCAGCTGATGCAGAACGCGCTTCGGTGAAATACAAACAGGTAGAATTTATGTCCGACAAAGTGGGCGAGGCCTTCGATGCTGTTATCAGCGGTGTTACCGAATGGGGTATTTATGCGGAGATCGTGGAGAACAAATGCGAAGGTATGATCAGAAAGATGGAAATTAAAGGAGATCAGTTCTTTTATGATGCAGAGAACTACAGGTATGTTGGTAAAAATACAGGCAAAACCTATGGCCTGGGTGACTCTGTAAAAATTATTGTTGTGAGTGCCGACCTGGTTAAAAAACAGTTGAACTTTAATTTTGAAGAAGTTGAGCAGGGATCGTTAAAACCAAAGGTACAGGATCATAAAAAAAGAAGAGGGCGATAATAAACCGTGAAAAAAATAACTTTATTTATTCTTGTATTTGCCTGCAGCTTTTTTTCTGCGCAAACAATTACTGTTAATACCGACCTTAAATACAAGGTTAATCTTCCTGTAAAGAAAAGCGACAAAACTCCCGTCATTATTATGCTTCACGGGTATGGCAGCAACGAGGAAGATCTGTTTGACATTTCAAAATCCTTTGACGAACGCTTTCTTACGGTTTCTTTGCGCGCCCCTTTTGCTGCGGAAGGCCAGGGTTACAGTTGGTACAAGCTTGATTTTCTTCCACAAAAACAATTTAAGTATGACTACAAGCAGGTAAAAGAAAGTCGCGCTAAAATTCTGGCTTTTATCAGTTCTTTTTGTAAAGCCTATAAGGCCGACAGCACACAGGTGTTTCTGTTAGGATATAGCCAGGGCACAATAATGGCTTATGAAGTAGCGCTTGCAAAGCCCGAAAAAATAAAAGGCGTTGTGGCGCTTAGCGGACTAATATTGGATGAAACAAAAAAAATTAAATTCGATGCCTTCAAATTAGCAAACGTAAAATTTTTTATAGGGCATGGTAACATGGATAATGTTATTGATTTCAAAAAGGGCGAAGAAGCGGCAAAATACCTTCAGAGCAAAAAAAATAATGTGATTTTCAAAAGCTACGACATGCCGCATGCCATGGTAGGAAAGGAATTGAACGATATCAAATCATGGCTGAAATCGAACATTGAAAAAGAGAAAAAAGCGGAAGTAAAAAAATAATTCGTTGTTTAGTATTGTTCCTTATCGCTCGGAAAATCTTTGCTTTTCACATCTTTAATATATTGCCTGAAAGCGTTTCCCATACTTTCATAAAGATTCGCATAACGGCGTAAAAAACGCGGACTGAATTCATGCGTCATACCCAGCATATCGTGTGTTACCAGAACCTGCCCGTCTACTCCCCCGCCCGCTCCAATTCCAATTACCGGAATGGAAACACTCGCCGCGACTTTAGTAGCTAATGCCGCCGGTATTTTTTCAAGTACCAGCGCGAAGCAACCATATTCCTGTAAAAGTTTCGCGTCTTCAAGCAAACGCTCCGCCTCTTCTTCTTCTTTGGCTCTAACGGTATAGGTGCCAAATTTATAAATGCTTTGAGGCGTTAAGCCCAAATGACCCATTACCGGGATGCCTGCAGTTAAAATCCGTTCGATGCTTTCTTTTATTTCGCGTCCGCCTTCCAGCTTTACGCCGTGCGCCCCACTCTCTTTCATAATGCGAATGGCGGAATATAAAGCCTCTTTAGAATTGGCCTGGTACGCCCCGAAAGGGAGATCTACAACCACAAGGGCCCTGTCGATGGCACGGATAACGCTGCTTGCGTGATAGATCATCTGGTCGAGGGTTATGGGCAAAGTTGTTTCATGGCCAGCCA
Source organism: Bacteroidota bacterium (assembly GCA_013816895.1). Taxonomy (GTDB): domain Bacteria; phylum Bacteroidota; class Bacteroidia; order B-17B0; family Aurantibacillaceae; genus Aurantibacillus. Next base: position 6,567 of record JACDDR010000056.1, on the reverse strand, counting down.
TTACGTTACTTGCGCTGTCACCCACCAATATCACATCTATTCCTGCGTGATCAATGATACCTGCCATGGTATAATCGTAGGCCGTTAACATCGATATTTTTTCACCGCGCTGTTTCATTTCCTGAAGCACATGCGTGGTTACTTTTTTTATTTCCTTATGAACGGACATTTGAATTTATGCTGAATGTAAATTTAATAAAAAACCCGGCTTTTTGGGCCGGGT
>JACDDR010000056.1:0-6334 GCA_013816895.1 Bacteroidota bacterium | reverse complement strand
GGGTTGTTTTTAAAAGCCTTGATGTATTAATACTGTGAAAAACCTTGCTTGTCGGTGATCTTATGCTCGATCAGCAAACCAACACATGCAGCGTCAGATGACTTGTGTTTATCTTTTTCTGTTGCGCCTTGCGGAACAACAACTTCGATCACGAGCTGACGTGTGCTTACGCTCTGAAATTCGAAAATCTGAGTGTTTTCAGCCGCGGCGTTGTCAAATAACATTTCATTGGTACGGGAGTCAAATATTTTATAGCTTACTTTATCTCCTAATACAGTTTCGCAGCAAACAGAAATACGGTAATCCATATTCTTATAAATAACGCAACGTAATTTAGAAACCATGCCCTGGTTAAATAAACCGCTTTTGCTTTGAGCATTATATTGCCATTTTTCCCCTTTGGCTTTCTCAAGCACACAATATTTCTTGTGGAAGTTTCCGCATACACCTGCCTGGGAAAGCATGGATGTACTTAGTAAAGCGGTTAAAACTATAGTTATAATGTATTTCATGATCCGGGTTATTTTGTTAATGTATAAGAATTTCTTAGGGTTTTAATCTTCTCAACTATAGCTTTGTAAACAGGCTCAGTCATTACCAATTGTTTTCCACCTGATAACATGGTTGTTTTTCCGCCATTTTTACCTTTCGCCTCAATTTCTTTTTCGCTGATCTTATTAAACTCAGCCAGCAAACTTTCAAAATCAGTTTTGATATTGGCAACGTTAGGATCTGCTTCGTGTTTCCTCAAAAACTCAATCAGGTTCTCAAGTGTATACTTCTGATCAGCCAGACGCTCAACGATCGGACTCTTCTCTTCGTATTTTGACAGATTGGTTGCAATGTAAATACTTTCGATCCATCCGCCTGCAACAACAAGCGCCAATGTTGGACCTTGCTTGCTGTCTTCCAGCGCTTCAAAAGATGAGAAATAAACATCATCCGTAATAACAGCTAATGAATCAGGAGAACCGATATTGCTTTCAAGACGCTTAAGTACTTCGGGCTTAATAGCAGTAGACACACCTATTTGGTCGCCCATTACTTTTACTGTTTTAAAATACTTGAGTGCTTCTGAACCAATTTCAAAAATACTGCAGTAACTAAGGTCACAGCTGTAAATTCCAAAATTCAGTGCTTTGGATTTACTATCCGTATAATTTTTATCGTTGCTGGCAGGGTTTAAAAAAGAAGTGTTTTTGTTATTCTTTCCGCCAACCATTTTAATAAAAGTAAGCATTTCGCCCGGAGACGGAACCTGGAAGAAAGTTTCGGAAACAGGGTTTGTTTTTGGATCTTCTGTTTTAGCAGAATCTACTGTTTCAATTTCATCTGTTTTGTCGCCATCACCGTTACAATTACTGAAAGTAAGAACGGCTACAGCAGATAAAAATAATAGAGTTGATTTGTTCATTTTATAAATATATGTTTTATTTTTTTATTTTAATAATTTATTCACCAGGGTTGCTGCCTCGTGAAATTCAACGGCAGAGTATACTTTTAATCCGGACTCATCGATTAACTTCTTGGCTGCTTCCGCATTGGTTCCCTGCAAACGAACGATGATAGGAACATCAATAGTCCCCATGTTTTTATAGGCATCTACAATACCCTGCGCTACTCTGTCGCAACGAACAATCCCGCCGAAAATATTTACCAAAATGGCTTTAACGTTTTTATCCCTTAATATGATCCTGAACGCTTTTTCAACGCGCTCTGCATTTGCGGTTCCACCCACATCAAGGAAGTTAGCAGGCTCTCCGCCACTTAATTTGATAATGTCCATCGTTGCCATGGCAAGACCAGCGCCATTAACCATACAACCAACATTTCCATCCAGCTTCACATAATTAAGCTCCGCGTTACGGGCTTCAACATCAATTGGATCTTCTTCCGTAACATCGCGCATTGCTTCATAATCTTTATGACGAAACAAGGCGTTATCATCAAAAGAAACTTTGCTGTCTACAGCGATAATTTTATCATCACTGGTTTTTAATACCGGGTTGATTTCAAATAATGAAGCATCAATACTTTCGTAGGCTTTATAAAGAGACGAAACAAACTTTACCATTTCCTTAAAAGCGTTTCCGCTAAGCCCGAGGTTAAACGCAATTTTCCTTGCCTGGAAAGCCTGCAGGCCAATACGCGGATCAATTTCTTCTTTCCATATTTTTTCAGGAGTGTGTTCTGCAACAGCTTCAATATCCATTCCGCCTTCAGTAGAATAAATAATTGTATTGCGGCCTTTTGAACGGTCAAGCAACACGCTCATATAAAATTCCTTTGTTGGTGTTGCACCCGGATAGTATACATCCTGCGTAACTAATATTTTATTTACTTTTTTTCCGGTAGCGCTCGTTTGCGGCGTGATCAGCTGCATACCAATAATCTGGGTCGCTTTTTCCTTTACCTCATCCAGGCTTTTGCACAATTTCACCCCTCCCCCTTTTCCGCGTCCACCCGCGTGAATCTGTGCCTTAATAACCACCCAGTCGCTGTTATATTTAACCTTAAGTTCTTTTGCTGCTTCTACTGCCTGTTCCGGAGTGTCTGCCACAATACCTTCCTGGATTGATACGCCGAAACTTTTTAAAATGCCTTTACCCTGATATTCATGTATGTTCATACTGAGATTTTATTGCTCCAAATTTAAGGTTTTATTCGTAATACAAAAGTTTAACTCTAAATAAACCATTAAAAAAAATCCCGATAATTAATACCGGGATTCTTTACCTTTTAAAATGTTCGATCTTCTACCTGTATAAACTTACGTTGCCTTTCTGATCGTAGGCTTTACCGTCTTTTCCGGTTGATTTAATAATATAGAAATAAGTTCCTGAAGGACATTCTTTACCTCCCTGATTTTTACCGTCCCAACCAATATTTCCGGTTGCGCTGCTTACCTCATACACCAGGTTACCCCAGCGATCAAAAATACTGGCCGAGATATCCGTAAGGTTTTGAGTTTTAAGGAAAAACAAATCATTGCTTCCATCACCGTTCGGAGTAAATACATTTGGAATATCAAGTTTTGAAGGAATCTCTACTTTAATTACCTGGTAAGCTGTATCTATGCAACCACCGCGGGTAGCAATCATTGATACGGTGTAAGAGCCCGGAGCGTTATACGTTGTATTTGGCGCTGTATTGGCAGTAACCGAAGAAGTACCATTACCGAAATTCCATACCGAAGTAATGCTACTTGTAGCTCCCGTACTGGTAGCGGAAGTGTTATTAAATCCAACCGACAATGGCGCAAAGCCCGTTACAGGATCTGCGGTGAAGCCTGCGTTCAATCCTCCAGGTATTACTGAAAACAATCCTATAGCGGTACAGCCTGTTAGCATATTGGTTACTACATACTGATATTGCCCGGGAAGATCAACGGTGAAAGTTCCTGAAACGCCCGTGTAGGTTGGCGAGTTAACCGGCTGAATAATATTCGGCGGCTTAACAGAAGCATTTACAGGGTAGGAGCGTAAAAATAATTTCCATCCTGTTAAAGACTGTGCAAGGTTAACGGTTAAAGAAGCATCATCACCACAACCTGATGGCACTATCACAAAAGGATTTGCGATAACCGGTGGCTGAGTCATGTCAGGAACAATATAAGTTTTCGTGCCTATACATCCGTTCTTGCTGTTTTGTACCGCAAGGGTATAAGTTCCTGCTATCAAGGCGCTGTAAGTGGCGCTTCCTGAAAGCGGCACCTGCGGTGAAGGTCCCTGCCAGTAAACCACAGTTGCTGTAGCCCCTGGTATACCTGCGTTTGCAACCGGGTTATTGGTGAAACTTAATATCACCGGATTGCCCGAACAATTGATAACAGAAGGATTACCTGCTGCAAGGCTTGGTGTTGGTGCAATGAAATTCTGATTCACTACAACAATCGACTGGCTTGTACAGGCATTCACTGTGCTGGTCACCATCACCGTGTAATTCGCGTAAACCGTGCTGGTTGGACTTGTATTGGGTCCGTTAGGCGGACCCAGAATAACTGTCGGGCTGGCTACCGTAGGAGGTGTTGCAGGAGGAGGAACATTCCAGCTCACAATTGCTCCCGTTGTGCTTGAAGAACCTGTGGCTAAAATCGTTGGTGTAAAGCACGTTAAAGTTTGTGTTCCAGGTCCATAACTTACAGCCACATTCGGTGCCACTGTATTTTGAAGGATCGGAACTGATAAGGCGGTCTGACAACCATTGATCGGATCCTGAACTACAACAGTCCATGCACCCGGTACCGATACCATTGTACACGACTGCGCCCCAAAGGCTACAGAAGGAATTGGAACGGAGGAAGGTGTGCCCGGAGGTAAAAATAAATACTGTACCGGTCCGCTTGTTGATGTTGCATTAATAGCGCAAAGCGTGCTTTGATTTAAAGGAGTACAGCCTAAAGAATAATTGGAGGTACTTGATGTATTAAATCCTGGGAAACCCGATACTGATGTAACGTTAATTGTTTTCGTTACAACACAACCGTTAACATTATCTTTTACAACAACTGTGTATGTACCCGGACCTAACACTCCATAAATAGAAACAACGCCTGTGGAAGTAAATACCGGAGGGCCTACAGGATAAGGGTTTAAAGGGGAATACCATTCGTGCGAAACGTTTACAGTCGGCGATAAGGCCGTGCTTGTAAAGGTTGCAGGACTGGAATTACAGGTGATCACCTGATTAATAGGATTAACTGTTGAAGTAGGAACTGTTGTATTGATACCCAACGTAAAAGTCTGAGGAATGCCTGTACATCCTGTAATAGGATTTACCGCGGTAACCGTGTATACTCCCTGATTACCCGAGCTAAGTGAAACAGCAGTGCCGGTAAAAGTATTACTGAGGCTGGTCCATGTATAATTATAATTGGCCGGTGCCGCGGTTAAATTAACAGAAGGAGATGCACAGGTAACGGAATAGATTCCGCCCGGAGGACTGATGGTAAAGGATACAGGGCCTGGTACCGGACCCATTGTAAAGCTGGTGGTAGCAGAGCATCCGCCCGCCGCGGTTACTGTAACGTTAGTAGTTCCCGGCTGAAGATTAGTTGCTGCAGATTGCGTTCCGCTTGGCGAAGACCCCGGTAATGGGTTCCAGGTAACGGTATAATTGGATGTAGAAGGTGTAAAGCTTAAACCTAAGTTAACCGCGTTAATACTGTTGCTGCATGTAGCCTGTGTAAAGCTTGGAGATATTTGCGGCTGTGGGTTAACGGTTACATTGGCAGTTGCAGAAACTGTCTGCATCTGGTTTTGATTGTTTAATCCGGTAACATACACCGTATAGGTAGTTGTTACAGTAGGCGTGACCACGAATGTTGCATTAGGAGAAGAAACACCCCCCGGGTTAAGAGAATAAGTAGGATTGGAAAGATTGGTGCTGTTGTTGGCAACAATTGTAGCGCTGTTACCTGCACAAATAGAACTGTTGTTTGCAAGCAGGGCACAATTGGTAGAGCCGGTTCCGGCGTATTGATTAAAAACAATGTTTTGGGTAACGTTGGCGTAATTGGTTATTAATACCATGTAGTATTGCCCGGCCACTGCATTCACAATGTTGAGGGTTTCAGTTGGACTTCCGGAGTAACTGCAATCCACGATGTTTCCAGCCGTTAAACTATTACACACATTCGCAAGACTACTGAAAGGGCCCCAGGCGATAAAATCTACGTCCTGCCCTGGCCCGTTACCAATCTGACCTGCGATTAAAATATCAAGATTTCCGGATTGGCTGATTTGCAAATAATACCAGGCCGGATTAGGCTGAGTGCCAAGGCAGCCATAGTTAGGACCCGTTTGAGCTGCCGGCCCGTTAACAGTTGCAGGAAAAGTAACACCTGATGAACCACCGGCACAAAAAGGCTGAGCAGTCTGGCAACTGGTTTGAGCGCTTAGGTTTAAACCTGTTAAAACCAAAAGCATGTATAATATTTTTTTCATGGGAGATATTTTAAATGGTTGTTCTTATTAGTGGTGCTTTTCATTTCAAATTTACAAAATTAAGTGCTTGTTTAAATTAAATTATCAGGGGTACTTAACAGCCATGTGTCAATATATCCATAGGCAATTTATATTTCCAACAAGCGTGCCAAAGTATGTTAAACTCAAATTTTTGAAAGTCTTTATTTTGTTACATCATTAAACTAAAATGAAAAAGCCCGTCAGTATAAATACCACGGGCTTCTCTGTAGTAGAAATAAATTACCTGTATAAACTTACGTTGCCTTTCTGATCGTAGGCTTTACCGTCTTTTCCGGTTGATTTAATAATATAGAAATAAGTTCCTGAAGGACATTCTTTACCTCCCTGATTTTTACCGTCCCAACCAA
>JACDDR010000179.1 GCA_013816895.1 Bacteroidota bacterium | reverse complement strand
GGTTATCGGTATGTCCGCTTAACTTCAATTTCCAGTCGCCCTTATGGGTCTGCAATAATTTTGCAAGATCATTCAATGATGGATACGATTTAGGTTTAATAATATCTTTCGCGGTAGCAAACTCCAGGCTCTTGAATGCGCGTTCGATAATTTTCTGTTCTGCTGCCTTCACCGGTGGCGGAGGAGGACAACCTTTGTGCTCCACTACACCTGGAACAGTCGGACACAGATCATCTTTGTCCAATACACCATCTTTATCCGTATCCGGCCAAGGACAGCCTTTGTTCTCTTTTGGTCCGGCCACATCAGGGCAGCCATCCTCTTTATCCAACAAGCCATCGCCATCCTTATCAGGACAACCTTTGTATTCTTTTGGTCCAAAAATATCAGGACAAGCATCATATTTATCAGGAGTTCCATCTCCATCCTTATCCGGACAGCCCATAAACTCGGCAATACCAGCTTCCTCCGGACATTCGTCTTCCTTATCAATTATCTTATCACCATCTTTATCAGGACAGCCTTTAAACTCCATAGGTCCTTTATCATCCGGACACTTATCTTCCGCGTCGGTTATGCCATCTCCGTCTTTATCAGGGCATCCCTGAAGCTCCTTCGTTCCGGGAACATCCGGACACTTGTCATCAGCATCTTTAATGTGGTCACCATCTTTATCAGGACAACCCATAAATTCCCACACGCCAGGAATATCTTTACATACATCCTTCTTATCACTTACTTTATCTTTATCGCGGTCGCGCGGACGGCCGTAAGGAATAGGCACTTTAAGGATGAAATAAAAATTAGCGCCATAGATATCCCTATTACTGAAGTAATTCATAAAATTGCTGCTACCTAACACCAGAGGGCCTGCGCGCAACATGAGCCCGCCCGTAATAGGTTGATTTCGTATTGCAGTTAGCGAACTGTAAGTTACCGGAATGGTTACTCCAAACCATTTGTGGTCGAAGCGTGGCGAAAGGCTGATGGCAGTGAAATCGTGTACCTTTGCATCCCTGTTGGGAGTAAGGTTACAGATGTTTGCCATTAAATTAATATAAAACGGCTTCCAGATATTATAATCCAATTGTGCATTAATTGAAGTTGGCAATGCCATCTTAAATGTTTTATCGCTGTTTTTACTTCCAAAAACATTAGTCATGGTAGAATCAAATCCTGAAACACTGTTTATCTGAAGTTTACTAACGTTCCACGCGTTGATGTTTGCAGTAAAATCATTCGAAAGTGAACCCTTTTTGTAACGGATGCCACCAATATCATTAACGGCAAAACTCGCTTTTAACTTGTATTTGTTTTGGTCTCTTCTCCATAGACCGGTCTCCCCGTCCATATCGTACTTGAATTTCTGATAGTCAGGTCTCCATTCGTAAACGCCGCCTATATCAAATCCGAAACCCGGGAAAGACTGGAATTTATATTTAATATTATTCGGATCATTAAAATCAAAATTACTGCTGTGCCCATAGGCTACATCGGAAGAAAAGAAATTAAATACGTTGGTTGTATCAAGACTGTAGTTTAGATTTTTTATGTGTACATACGCGGCACTAAGTCCTTGTAATAATTTAACAGTAGCGCCCACTTTAAAAAAATGCGGTCCATCTTCTTTAATCACCCTGGCATAAGTTAAACCGTATTCGGCCCAGGTCATTTGCTGAATGCTGAGATTTTTGTTTTGTAGCTTTGTAACCCAAAGACTTGGATACTGAAACTCTTCATAGGCAAGCTTCGCAAGGTCCTGGGAGATACCATCCACGTTAACATAATTTCTTACGCTCCAGTTAAAAGCGATGGAACTCTTACGATCAATGGAAATCATGAAAGACGGGAGAACAATGCGGGCAGCGGTGTATATACTTTTACTGTGTGTATTATTTGCGGTTACAAAATTATTTTTCCAGTAATATTGGGAGCCTTTTCGGGTGGTATCAAAAGCGTGAAACTCCAATGAGGATGGGTTTGTATACTTCCCGGTGTGTTTTAATGCGCTACGTTTAACGCCCACATAATTATTATCTACAACAAAATTTACACCAATTAAAACTATATCGGTTTTAAAACGGCTATCGGCAATATTTGCCGGATTACTGTAAACGCCAAGTACACCTGCATAATTACTGGTTTGCAGCCCCATAAAATCCTGGGCTTTAAACGAAATGCTGCTGAGAAATAACACTAAAAATATAAGTTGTTTCATAATCTTTATTATAGGCTCAAATATAATTAATTGCTTTTTAAAATAACCAACAGATTATTCATTTAAAATTGCCGCTTACGTAAATTAATCCTTAGAAGTTACGGATTTAATGCTAAACTTAAGGTCATCTATTAATAACTTTTCCGGAGAAGGATTCCACACATAAAAACTAAAATTACATTTGTCGTATTTTTCGTACACGGTAAAAACGAGGAAAACCCTTGTCCAGTCAGGCCTTTGTGAGGGGGCATAGCTGCTTCCTGACATATAAAAATTTTTGCAGGCAGAATCAGCGCCACTAATTACAAGGTTTCCGAGGCCTTTTTGCAACGCTTCAACTTCAATAAGATCGCCCGGTTTTAAAGTATTAAACCTGAAGCCAAATCCAAATTCGGTTCCTGATGCTGACGGCGGCGTAAGTAAACCGGAAAATCTGCCGCTGATAGCCTGCGAGCTATCACGAAAGCCGCCGCCGAGCTGAATATGCGGGTCTGAGGTTATAAAAAAACCTCTCTCATTTTTCTTTTCAAAATCACAGGTAAAACTTTGTTTGACAGAAAGACGCTCACTATAGAATCTGTTATAAATTAGCACACAGGAATAAAAATTAATTGAAAAAATAAAAAGAGATATCATGATCACAGGAGCAACCTGCATCCTGAACTTAGAATAACCTATTAAAATAAACAGAAGTGGAAACAGTGGAATCAGATATCTTCCCTGGATAAAATCAACGATACCCTCTCCCACACAATCCCAGATCAAATGCTGCGAAAGAATTAACAACACAGATGATAAGATAACAGAAAGCAGGATAATAACTTTTTGAGAAAAACGAAATATAAAAGGCTGTGGTTCAGATAAAGCAAGAAAAGAAATGAAACAAAGCGAGATAATGGTTGAAAAGGATGACATAGGTATATCAAGCTGACCAAAAACACCAATATAACTACTCAGGTGTTGCCATGGGTGATTGATAACCGAACGCCAGATCACTTTTAAAAAATAAAAACCATGATTAAGAATATAGTGCTTCTGCGCGTAATAATCACCGCATGTTGAAATGCCAATATAATACGTATGCGCCGGGTCATACTCAGGAAAAGTAATGTAGTAATCCATAATCACCGACGACCACAAAAAAACAGAACACAGGCAACATACTCCAATAACAGCCAGGGCTGCGAAACGCCGGAACTGTCCTTTAAAACTGACGGAGGGAATTAGAAAAAGTAAAAACACTAATCCAACATACACCACCTTGGCAAAAGACATCAGCACTGCTAAAAACAATAGTGCTAAAAGATCCTTTATTTTTAAATTATTCTTATTGAAAGTGTGCTTTAAAACAAGTGAAATAAATAAAAATGAAAAACAATTTGTTACCGTATCTGCACTAAATGAACTGGTGACATATAAATCCATAGGCAACAAAACAAGAACGGTAAATAGCCATTTAAAATGAGGGACTATTTTTATAACATTAAACATAATAATCAGCCAGAAAAGAAATGCAGATAATCTACCTGCATAATAAATAATAAACACACTACACTTAAACTGTTTCGCCACAAAAATTCCCAGCGCCTGAGGCAGATAGGATATCGGGGCATAATAGGCGGTATTTGGAAAATCCTTGAAAACAAAGGGGGTATCAGAAAAAGCCACCTCCGAGGAATGCATTATTTTCTCCTTGTCGAGATTATAGTTAAGATTGGTAGCCGCATAAAAATAAGGCAATGCAAATGCTGTAAGGGATGTCGGAATGTTTCCACCCAACCGGTGAGGTGTTCGTTCAGGTAAAAAATGTCCGTCAGCAATTTGCCAGGCACGGTAAAAATGATTGAATTCGTCGGGCGCCTGTAAAGGAGGAGTAATAAGGTTATACGCCAATCCGATGATAAGCGCCGCATAAACAAAAAACCGCTGTGGGAGCAGTTGATAAAGGATGTCTGGCCTCTTCAAGTAG
>JACDDR010000055.1 GCA_013816895.1 Bacteroidota bacterium | reverse complement strand
CCCATAATTGATGAGCTGTCCCATCGAGCGGCCTGTAAAGTTTGTCCAGGCTTTGTTAAAATAACTCGCGTTGCTGGTTTCGTCACTTGTGGCAATAAGAACATCGGTTCCTTCAGCCATTGTTCTGAAGCGCTCTTCACTTTCTATCAGACTCTGCTCTATTTCTATCTGATTAGTAACATCGGTATTGGTGCCAAACCACTGATAGATGCGTCCGTCCTTATCTCTCACGGGCAAAACACGCGTGAGAAACTTTCGGTATAAACCATCGGCGCCTTTCAGAGGAAAAGTCATTTCAAAGGGCTCGCCATTTTCCAGCGACCTTGTCCACTTGGTTATCACTTTAGGCAGCATGTCGGGGTCATGTACGCTTTGCCATCCCCAGCCCTTCATTTGTTCAACGGTAGTACCTGTATATTCATACCATTGTTTATTATACCAGAAAATATATCCTGTTTCATCTGCCATCCATGCGAGGTTGGGAATATTGTCAGCTACGGCCCGAAACCGCTGTTCACTTTCTTTCAGATTCTGTTCTGCCTGAATTTGAGTGGTGATATCGGTATTGGTGCCAAACCATTGATAGATGCGCCCGTCTTTATCTCTCACGGGCAAAACACGCGTGAGAAACTTTCGGTATAAACCATCGGCGCCTTTCAAAGGGAAAGTCATTTCAAAGGGCTCGCCATTTTCCAGGGACCTTGTCCAATTGGTTATTACTGTCGGGAGCCAATCGGGGTCATGCACGCTTTGCCATCCCCAGCCCTTCATTTGTTCAACGGTAGTACCTGTATAATCATACCATTGCTTATTATACCAGAAAATATATCCTGTTTCATCCGCCATCCAGGCAAGATTTGGAATATTGTCGGCCATGGCACGAAAATACTGCTCGCTTTTTTTTAATGCATCCTCGGCTTTTTTCTTAGTTGTGGTTTCCGTTACTGTAACCAGCACGCCGCCCACCGTTCCGTCTTCAAGTCTGATAGGGCTGTAAGCAAAATCGAAAAAGCATTCTTCCATGTAACCATTACGGTTTAAAAGCAACATGAAGTGAGGATAAGCAACCGCCTCACCCTCCATAACACTGTCAAACATTGAACCGATGATGTGCCAGATTTCCATGAATGTTTCACGGCTGCTTATTCCCAACGCTTTGGGATGTTTATTTTCTCCCAGGATAGGGCGGTAACCATCGTTGTAAAGTTGTATATATTCTTTGCCCCAGGCGATATACATTGCGAAAGGATTATCCAGCATAATTGACACAGCTGTTTTTAAAGTAGTGGGCCATAATTCAGGAGTTCCAAGCGGCGTGCTCGCCCAATCGTATTCCCGTATACGTTCGCGCATCTCGCCCGCTCCCTGTAAAAAATACAGAGTTTTAGAATTGTCTGGAGCATTCTTTTTCATAAATCAATTTTCTGCGCTTATATAAGGCGTGAGTATTTTAACGAGTTGCTCATATTTTTGAGGCTTGGTAATAAAATCTGCCGCGCCCAGTTCTTTGGTAAGTTTTATGGTTGGTAAATGAGAGCTGGTGGAATATATAATAACAGGAATATGCTTTAATGCCTGGTTCTTTTTAATTTCAATTAAGAATTCCTGCCCACTCATAACGGGCATGTTCAAATCAAGAAAGATTACTTCGGGGTTAAGTTCTTTATCCTTTAATTTTTGAAGGGCAGTAGTTGCATCTGAGATCCCGGTGCAGGTAACACCATCAGTTACATCGGCAACAGCGCTAAAAAATATTTCGTGATCATCTTCGTCATCATCAATCAGTAAAATATTTTTGTAGAGTGTTCGCTTCATACAGTTAAATACTATAATATCCGTTTAAAATTAAGGATAAGAGGTTAAAGAAATTGTAGACATTATTCTACACTTATTTCACCTCGTGCTAATCTGGAACCGGAAAAATTTATACCTGGGGCCGCAAATAACATAAGGAAGGCGGCTTGGATCTTTTACTTTTTTTATCTTTGCAAAAAATGGAGAAGTTTGTACCAAATAAAGCTCTTTTCAGATTTCAGTACTTGCCCGATTACGCGCAATTTCTACTCAATAATAAGCTGGAGGAGTTTGTAACAGTGGCTATACGTTTTTGCAGGGAGTTAGATCTTCCCCTGCTGCGACATTTATCAAAAATTTCGGAAAAAGAACTCATAGACCTAAGCCTGAAATCATACCGCGAAATTCTCGGGGCTCTTGCACAGAATAATGTTGAAAAAATAATTGAAAACAGAATTCATAATTATGTGCACAATCAAATTAAAGATACAAAGGGGAATATTCTTCTCGATAGCACTGAGGTTGTGGCGGAAGATATTATTCTGACCGCCCACATCCGGCGCAAACTGTTTTCTTTCTTTCTTTATTCATACACTCAAAATACAGTACTTCATATGCTTATTGCCACGGAAGTAGATCAGTATACCACTCAGGAACATTTGCTTACCACCAGGGCCTATGTTAAAACGCTCATGAAAATTTCTTCTGATTAATCAGGCTCCTTAACTGCAATTCACTTTAAATCTTTCTGCTGAAGCTTGCTTAACTGGTAGCTTGTATTTTTCCTAGAGTTTGCAGCTTGGCTGACACTTCAGGTAAAATTTCTGTTACTGGCTGCGTATCCCAATTCCATTTTGCCTCTTTAAAATGGGTAGAAACAATCTAACCTAGTCCTTAAGCGGAAATTTTACCCTTTTGAGATTCAGGACAGCTAACAGAGCCATATGAACAAAACACACAGCAATCGCCATTTTTAGGCGTGAGGCGCGCATTGCATTCTTCACACTCATATACAAACAGGCAGGAGTTGGAAGGCACCGGCAGCTCCTTTTTATATTTACAGACCGGGCACTTAATTACTGATTTCAGTTTAAAGCTTTTTGACATACCTTAATTTTTTGTGTTTACGATGCGGGAACCAGGAATGCTATCAGGTGAGCTTCCAGGCTTTTAATGTTTGCGTTAACATAATAACTTCTCAGAATGTTCCTGCTACTTACCAGCACCTGCTTTATTCTTTCCTGTAACGACATTAGAGAGGTATTTAACAGCTTTACTTCTTTTTCGGCACGAAATTCCTGGCCTTTTATTTTTCCGAAAATATGCAGTCGCGCTTTCCCAGTCTTAAAATGACAGAGGTAAATATTCAGGTGTCCTTCATCTACAGGAGCGTCTTTATAATCTATTCTTAAACATGCAGGATTATCCAGGATATAAGGATCAACGGTTATTATAGTTTTTTCCTCGATTTGAGGCGGCGATACAACCAGATCGAGATGAAAGTCAACTATTTTTTCTGGTTTACCGTCACTCACAGGCAATTCAAATAATGTCATTTTTAATAAGAGATAGTTTGTTTTTAACCCTCGCAAATTCTGTTCCAAAATATTAACAGGTAGTTTCGTGCTCCGAAAAATTCACCTTAATGCTCCCAAATTACTTGGGGGACAAAGAAAACAGAAGACGTTACACGGTAGTCAGATTTGCACTCTCACAAAGCTTTAATAACTCTGCTAAATAAAACCTTTTCCACAAAATGTGGAAGGCTTTACCCACAATTATCAAGTGTTAATAGCAAATGTAAAACTATCAATAACTAAAGTTTAACATCGTTTTAGATTACGTGTTATTTTTGCAGCGTCCTTCTAAAATATACTGGTTTACCATTAATAAAACAGAATGAGTGAAATTAAAATAATACGTAAAGAAGTTAAAGGAATAGTGAAAATATCCTCAAACAGCCAGTACAACAACATACAGGCGCAGGAGGTTCACATCGCTGAAGGAATAACGGCGCGCCTATACGGCACAGTGCATTCGGCGGTTTATTTAAAAAAAGGATCGGCCTTATACCTTCACGGAAGCCTGAAGGGAGAGATTATTAACGAGGGTGGAATGATTTCGATTTTTTAAATTGTACAGCACCTGCTGCTGACGAATTCCAGGCCTTCCTTAAAATACGCTTGCTTTGTTGTTAATATTCCTGCTAAATGGAATTAACATTAACGCTATTATTTCTGGTATTGTTTTTGCGCCGCGTTAATCTTAATGACCGCCGAAAATTCATCCCTGAAAATTATTATTGTTGATGATTCGCCCGACGATCAGTTTTTTATTAAAAAGGCATTGTGGCATTTTAAAAACATTAAATGCCAATCGTTTTATTATCCTGAAAAATTTCTTGATTACATAAGTTCCTTGAAAATGACTGAATTGCCTGATATGGTTATTATAGATATTAACATGCCCAGATTAACCGGTTTTGAGGTGATTGAAATTGCGCGAAGGTTGGACGATGAAGATCAAATCAAATTTTTTATATTGACATCCGCCCTTACCGAAATCGACAAATGCAACTGCAAACGATTAAATGTTGAATGTTTTACAAAACCCTTTACGCCCCATGAGTTTAAGATGACCATACAAAATATGGTGACTAAATGGAAGCTTGAAAAAGCAGGTTAAGTGTTCTGTTCATATGAGTCAGCAAGCTTCACCCGGTAAATTTCCTCGTCTCCAAACACTATTTTGTAAATGAATAGTACATTTTCAGCGCTTTGATGAACGGCCAACATTCGCTTTTTCAATACTGTCGCCGCGCTGCTTAAGAAGTTTAATTTTTAAATTAGTGCTTTTTACTAATGAGTCCTGCCGGGACTCTATTCTCTTGCTTGTATCACTGTTTTGTTTCTCCTCGCAATTTATTTAAAGTAACACTTTACTATTTTACTTTTTTTCCATAAAAGTCAACAACCGCAATGTTTTTTGAACTTGTAAATATTACTTCTACTAAATTACCTTTCCATTCACATGCTTTTGTTTTTGGGTTTATTTTCGGACTACCATATTCCTCCTTTAAAACCTGAAGCAGTTTGTGAGCCGAAAGGTTTTTGGTTTGAAGCGAAATAGTGGCCAGTTTATTATTCAGAAAAGTTAGCCGGACAAAATCATAATCAATCCCTTCTATGATAATGGAGGGTTTATCTAAGGAATAAAGCTTCGTATTTCCCTCATCAATCTCAAGGGATAAATCTTTAAATTCTTTGGGCGAGGAACCGAACTTAAAAATATTATAACCCTTACTGGCGTCCAATTTTAAATTCTGAGTGTAACAGAAAACAGGTGCTAATACGAGGAGGAATAACTTTAACATAAAACAAAATTTGTCGTCTAAATTCTCTTACGTTTTATTTTCCGGCAAGGTTTCAAAAAGTTATTAAGAAATTATAATGGGCTGTATATAATATCCCGGTTTATTAGGCGGCCAACCGTTGACTTTATGAAGCTAAGACCACCATATATAAAAGAACCATTCGGTTGTTTTTCAGGCCCACCGCAAGTTCCTGCCCACCGGGAAGACTATCTACCCAGATACAAAATCGCGCAAAATCTTACATATGTAATATATACATCCCCGATTATTTTTTTTTTATCGGCCATTAAGCTTCCTTTAAAAAAAGAAATTAAATTAATGGATAGATAATAATCTTTAAACGATCCCCTGAATAATGAAAAACTTATCCCCTGTTCTCGCCCCTCCTTTGAGTTACTTTCATGCAACTGTTCAGAGTTTACGTCCTATTTTCAAGGCAGTACAACGCAAACTCACTGCTCATAAACTAACTGTTGAACCTACCGAAAACCATTATAAAAAAATTCTCGAGCAGGCCAGCAACGGCATTGTTTTGCTTGATGCCAAAGGGGTAATTACCTATGTAACGCCGGCTGTGCTTCGAACATTTGGCTATACCAAAGAAGAACTTACAGGAAGCACAAATCTGCAGATAGGACATCCTGAAGAAAAAGCCATGTTAACCGGTTTTTTAAGTGATATTGCAAAGGTGCCCGGCAAAATGGGACATGTAAGCTACAGGGTTAAAACCAAATCGGGCATCTGGCGTTGGGTAAAATCGCATGTTACCAACCTTCTGCATGAGGAAGGCGTAAACTCGCTTGTTTTTAATTACGAGGATATTACTGAAAACATTTTATTACAGGAGCAACGTGAGTTTGCAAAAAACAATACGGAAGCACTTATTAATAGTACCAATGATTTGATGTGGAGCGTAGATAGTGAAATGAAACTTATTACCGCCAACAAGGCTTTCCTAAAAAGGGTGAAGTACGATCAGGGCGTAATTTTAAAAGCTGGTCATAATGTTTTGGATTCTTCCTGGATAGGTGCTGAAAAAGTTGCGACGTGGAAGCAGCTTTACCTGCAGGCATTAGGAGGGTCTTCATTTACCGTAAATGATTTTTTTGATGTTCCGAGGGAGTATAAATGGGAAGAAACTACCTTTTACCCTATCTATGAAAAAAACGTGGTAAAAGGTGTTTCGTGTTTTTTACGTGATATTACAGAAAAGAAAAACGCGTATGAAACCATCCGCAAAAACGAAGCCTTGCTTGCCACAGCACAAGGCATAGCCAGCTTTGGAAGCTGGGAATGCATCCTTGCAGAGAACGGACAGGTAATTGATGATTCTTTGCAGTGGTCGGATGAATTGTATCGTATTTTCGGATTGCTGCCCCGCGAATGTAAAATGAGTCTTAAAAAATTTCATTCCTGCGTACATCCCGAAGACTTTACGCTTATGCAGCAGTCTGTAAGAGATGCTATATTACGTAACACAATGTATGTGGCAGAATACCGGATCATAAGACCTAACGGTGACATTGTGTGGATAAAGTCAAAGGGTCGGGCTGTTTCAGGTGAAAACAATGGCCTTATAAAACTGATAGGCACAGCACAGGATATAACTCTGAGAAAGCTGGATGAACAGGAACGCACGCAGCTGATCCGGGATTTGCTGCAGAAAAACAAAGACCTGGAACAATTCGCGTATGTTATTTCGCACAACCTGCGGGGGCCCGTTGCAAACATCCAGGGCCTTGTAGATGTATTTAAAACTTATGTAAAAGGCCATGCGATAGAGCAAAGATGCGCTGATGGAATACACCAGGCCACGCTGCGACTGGATGAAGTAATCAGGGACATGCACTCCATCCTGCAGGTTAAAAAAGAATTTTCAGAAAAAAAGGCGGATATCGATCTTGCAAATCTGGTACAGGATGTTCAGGAAAGTATAAAAGAGTATGTTGAAAAGCAGGAAGGTACCATTGTAACCAATTTTAATGGAAAAGCTCAGCTGTTCACCATCAGGGGCTATTTGTACAGCATATTTTACAACTTAATAATGAATAGCCTTAAATACAGGCGGGCAGGGATTGCGCCGGTTATTACCATCAGCAGTCATTTGAGCGAAAACAACATAGTCCTGCTTTTTCGTGATAACGGTTTGGGGATTGATATGCACCGCTTCAAAAATAAAATATTTACACTGTATCAGCGTTTCCATGAAAACATCGAAGGCAAGGGTGTTGGACTTTATATGGTAAAATCCCAGGTAGAAGCGCTGGGAGGCACAATTCATGCGGAAAGCGAGGTGGGTGAGGGCGCACTATTTACCGTAACACTTCCGGTACAGGTTTCCGAAGTTTAACACTGGGAGACCTCTTGAAAATTATTTGTTTCTGTTTTTGTGTACTACACGAGCGTAAATTTTACCATGAATTCAATAGGTTTGTCCGTAATTAATATACTGCGAATTTCCACCGCAAATACGGTAAATTTCCCTGAAAATATTTTTCAGTTCTTCTGCGGTATGCGGTTTTGCATACAGGCCCGCCACGCCTAATGAACGACATTGCGTAGAATAGTCGTCCTTTCTTAAACTGTACAGGATAAACACTGGGATTTCCCGCAACTCCGGATTCCGCTTTATTTGTTTAAGTGCTCCGAGTCCATCTAAAACAGGCATATTAAGGTCAAGGATGATTGCATCCGGTATGCATTGATTGTACATGTATGCCCCGTTTCTTAATAGAAGATCGAGAAGCTGACTCCCGTTAAATACCGAGGTACATTCGATATTGATGTCAATGGATTTCACCGCTTCCTGGATGAGCATTTGATCGTCTGCGTCATCATCAGCGATGATAAACGAAAACTTGTTTGAATTGTTAAGCATTTGATTTATTGTTTTTAATTTGCTCTGGGACAAATGTCGAACCAAAGTGATAAAAACGAAAGAGTACAGTTTTATTCAGGTATGTTAAACGCCAGTCGAATAGCTTAATGTAAATTTACAACGCTGAAAACGGTTTGGATCTAATTTTCGGTGATAAGATGGATTGAACTGGCAAGCAGTGTAAAACATGTGGTGGTTTTCCAAAGATGAAAACTCAGTGATTTGTTTTTCTGAATGAAAAAATTGCTATACCTGGCTACGCTGAAATGAAATACCGATTAATTTCAATAAAAAAAGCCCGGAGAACCGGGCTTCGTAGAAACTATTCCTCCCCCAAGGAATTGATTTCTGATACAAATTTAAACACAAACCTTTTTGATTTTTCAGAAATTTTTTAAATGTTAGTAAGTAGCGTGTTTTGGGGATTTTCATCCACGATTCCGAAGATTTAAAATCGTGCCAAAATTTACAAAGGGCTTAATATCGAGTCTGGAAAGAGGAGCATAGATATCTCCTTGCGTTGATAAGACACCTCGGCTATCTAAGAGGCAAAAATAATTCGAATATATTTAAAAGAAGAAAATCCCGTTCATACAAGCACTAAAAAGGAACCGTTACTTTAAAGCTGAAATTCCTGCCCATGCTGTAAATACCGCTACGTCCCGTTCCGTTACGGGGGTAATTGTCAAAGTATTTAAGTCTGCTCATGTTATTCTGGTAAGCCACATCAGTAAGGTTGGAGCCATTAATAACCAACGAAAACAATGTTACGCCCTTGTTATTTACGATTTTGGTTCCCATCCCCGCGTCCAGCAAAATATATCCGGGCGTAGAAGTTTCAGTTCCATAGGCCGAATACACTCTATGTTGCGCTGCGTAATACTGCAGTCCCGCTTTTGCAAATATCCCCGCGAAACACCCCCGCTTCTTTTTAAATTCCGCCCTTAATTCCGAGTTGGTATGAAAGGGCGGAATAAATGGAAGATATCTGGTGCTATCGGTAATAAGCGAACCGTTACCCCCAAGATTAGCCGCATAGATCATAGAAATACTATTTTCAATGTGAAGCCAGTCGAGCGGATGAGGATGAATATCAAAACTGAATTCACCACCATACAACTGTGCTTTGGTTTGGCGGAATTTAAAAACCGGATATGTATTGCCGTTTTGAATATAATTGGAATCGCTACCCCCGGCCGACAGCAGTTTCTCATTATAAATGTAATTGCTGATGATGTTGTTAAACAGTTCCAGTGAACCGGACACGTGTTTGCTTTCAAAAAACAATCCAAGGTCTTCCTGCAAACTGAACTCGGGTTTAAAATTATCGTTACCCAATTGTAAAAATCCGGTACCGGGATGTATGCCTTTTGCAGAGATCTCTGAAATATTCGGCGCGCGGTAGCCTCTGCCCACGTTGGCTTTAAGACAAAGGCGATCGGTAAAGTTGTACGTTCCGCCAAAACTTCCGCTAAAGCCTGAAAAGGTATGCTGGTAGGCTGTAAATTGTTTTTGCAGCGTTGTGTCACCCGCATTGTAAACCGATTGCCTGTTGAATCCGGTAAGAGGATCGGTGACCGTAAAAAGATCATTGTTGCTGAAGGATCTCACGTCGCTTCTTGCACCGGCGGCCAGGTCAAGCTTGCCAAAGGAACGCTTCACAAAAACAAAAGGACCAACATCAAAGGAATGATAATCGGGTATTACAAATTCGGTAGCAGCACCGTTATTGTTTTGCTGAAACATTCCGTTTATTCCCAGCACAACATCCCAGTGTTTTATTTCAGGAAAATAAAATTTAAGATCGTATGTAAGGGTATTCAGTTTTAAAAATAAACCCGCCAGTTGCTGATATTGCGGATGAGAAAATTCGCGTCGGGTACTTTGCTGGTAACCGATGTTTAATGCCAGCTTGCTTTTTTTGATAAAAAAATTGCTCGAAGAAAACACACGCATGTGCTGCACCCTTTGATGATTTCCGTTTATGGCATAAGCGTTAAGTTCCTCATTGTTCACAATTGGCCGAATGGTATCCTCTTCGCTTACATGTTTTACAAATTTCCGTGAGGCCGAGTCGCGGTATCCATCGGGCACTTCCTGGATATTATCATAAACCGAAAAATTAATTCGTGAATAACCCCAGGATTTATTTAATCCCAAAGCAAGATTGAAATCCGTTTCGTTATACTTTGTGCCGTAAACTTTTCCATCGTATCTATTACTGTAATTACCTGCTTGTTTTTTTGAGCCTCGCACCGACCAGTTAAAGCCTTTGTTATTGCCGGCGAAATTTAAAGACCCTGCCCATTGTTTATTATTGGTTTGATAATTGCTGGTTACGTTTCCCTTCATACTTCCTTCAGGCAAAGGATTTGCAGGTAACAGGTTTATTACACCCGCCAAAGCGTCGCTCCCGTAAATAAGACTGGCCGGGCCTTTTACTACTTCAATTCTGTCTATCAAAAACTGGTCTATTTCTATTCCATGCTCATCACCCCACTGCTGGCCGTCCTGCCTCACCCCGTCAAACAATGTAAGCACGCGATTGTAACCCAGCCCGCGGATATAAGGTTTGGAAATATTTGGTCCTGTTGTTACCGCACTTAGGCCTGGAATTTTAATTGTGGCGTCAATGATATTACTTGCAGAATTCTGCTCCAGGTATTTCTGATCAATTGACACCATGGGCACAGGACTCCGTTTCATTTCAGTGGCATGCGAAGTTCCTGTAACAACAATTTCTTCTTCTTCAATTACCGATTCATCCAGTTCAATATCAATAGTGGTGATTGTATTAAGATCAACCGGCGCTACAAAGGTTTTAAATCCTATGAGCTTTACCTGTAAAAGTGTTTTTATTTTTGGCAGGCTGCTAATAAAAGTACCGTCAGGGCCCGAGGATACTCCCGCCTTCAAATCCGGGAAATAAATAATTGCACCCGGAAGAGGCTCTTTGGTTTCCTTGTTTTTTATCGAACCTGTAAGCACACTTTGCGAATACGACGCGGAAATGTGCAACATGATCAATAAAAAGAATACTGTTCTTTTCATTGCAAAAAAATAATGGATTAAAAATAATTAAACCCCGGCTGAATGAGCCGGCTTATGTTGTGGCAATGAAAGGCGGACCGCGGGAATTGCAGCTAAAAGAAAAAAGAGAAATAAAAATATTTTCCCCAGTAAAAGAGATTCGTAAAACGTTTTGCAAAATATCCTGATTGTGAGCGGCAGAAAAATAGTGTTGTTGTTTTTCCTTATAGTAATCGCATTTGAAACACTTTTCTTCTGTTTTTAAAAAGTGATCGTGATTACCGTTACAGTTGTCACTTTTTACATGGTGCACAACAAACAAGTGACAATCATCTGCCTCGGTTTCAGTAGTACAAGCCTGGTGAGACTCTGAAGAGTGTTGTAACAGGTCATGAAAGCTTGCTCTTCCACTGTTAAATGTAAACACAAGGCACAGCAGAAGCGCTAACGCTAAACTTGCTTTTTTATATGTGCCTTTTAACCGTTTCATTTCAGATGTAAAGAAAGAGCTTAATGTTGAATTTCACAAATTTATCGCAGACTGTTAACCCTGGTGTCATTTCGCTACTCTTTTAAGAGCTTATGGTGCAGGGTTTTCCCTTTAAAATAAATACTCAGAAAGTAAAGTCCGGCCGGAAGGGCAGCGATATCAATATTAAATCCGCGTGTTGTTTCAACGATTGAAAAACCAACGCGCTGACCCTGCGAATTATTTAATACAATTTTGGACACCTCTGTTTTACGTTCGCATAAAATATGCAACGTAGAATTCTGAAGCGGATTGGGATAGATGCTGGTTTTGTATACCGGCGTACTGTCAGGAACAAGGATTGAATGACTGCTGAAAGAAGTAAGGCAAAGCGATCGGGCGAGCATGAATACTGTGTAAGTTGTATCCTTTCTCTGGTAGGTGTGGTAAATTTTTCTTCCGGTACTAAAATAACCTGAAAAGGTTGTACCATCGCCAAACACCCATGAATACAGAGTAAAAGGGCCCGAAATAGAATCATTCGCGTGAAAAAACACTGAATCCTTATTGACCTTATAGGTGAACTCCCCGTTTAAATTGTTTACAGTATATACATATACCGAATCGCTTATTGTATCTGACGCGGAACCATTGTAAGCGATTAACGACACCTTATACTTCCCTGTACTTGCATAATAATGAATGGGGCTGAATTCGGTTGATGTTTGCCCGTCTCCAAACAGCCATTTGCAACTGCTATAACAGGTTGACATGTTCACATAGTGACTAAGGCAATCATGATAGGAAAAATTTGCATCGGGCGTTTGCGCTTGCTTTATAGTGAAGGAGCGCACTAAAGAGATAACGTGCCCATTGTCGCCGATCAGTTCAATCCTGTATTTACCGGCCTGGCTAAACTTGAACTTAATATTCAAATCGGTAGAGTTGTAAATTGTTGTATAAAAAGTATCTGCCTGATTTTGCTTATAAATATTCCAGGTATAATAATCTGCGCGGGTGGTAAGATTGGTAAAATAAGCTGTATCACCCAGGCAAAAGGGCGACATTACAAAATCCACTACCGGCGCAGGATGAGCGCTGGCTCTGATGGAGCAGCATAAAAGAAATATCAGTATGCCCTTTCGTTTAATATTTATAAAGGCTTTTCGCATATTTCCCTGGCTTTTTTATTAAGCATGAACCGCATGTTTAAATTTATTGAAATTGCATACACATCTCGTAGCTGAATGCCGTTGTAATACTGGTAGAATGGCAGTTCATACAAAAGAGATAAATTATAGTTTTTTTTAATTGTATAATTCAACTGCGGAATAAATATAAACCTGCAGCCACCTGAGGAAGTAACAACCAGCTTATCACGATAAGAATGTTCGCGGATTTCATTACGGATCTGAAAAATAGCAGTAATACGTTTTGCGACTTTTTTACTAAAAAACAGCGCCGATAAATATGTATTTCCTTCCTTATACGCTTTGGGATTGGTACTGTTGATATTAACGGTATTGATCAAAAAAAATTTAAATTCAGCTTTATCAAATTCCTTTAAAAAAAATGTTCGTACTACCACGCCATAAGCGCCATTGCTTGGCTGCACGTCTTCAGAAAGTTCAACACCATTGGTAACCAAAGGCTTTGTACTCCAGGGAACCTTTATGCCGATGCCTCCGGTAAATTCAATATCACGAACCGTATCTTTCAGGATATTGTATCTTCCTGAAAATGTAAACGAAGAACCACCGAATCCGTTTAACGAATAGTTATATCCATAAATTTGAAAATACTGACTCCGATTAAGATAGTATCCTGTTTCCAGATCCACTGTTAATCGTTTACTCAGGCCATAGCCCACTTGTAAACCTTCGTAATTACTTTGCGCGTTTTTTACGAATTTAAAATCGGAGGAATGATCTTTTTCCATGTATCCTTGCGAATACGCGTTTCGGTGATATCCGTTTACCTGAAGCATGTATTTTGGAAGAGTGCCCTGGTTGGTATTGCCACCTATGGGGTTACAGCCTCCGCAACACTGCGAAAAATAATAACCCGGAACAATTGAAAGAAAGAATATGAAAATGAACCGTGCCAATTTAATTCGTCACGTTAATAACAACCGCTTTTGATTCTGAATTATTATTGGAATCTGTAACCGTGCAGGTAACAGTGTGATTGCCTGTGCAGCAAGAGCCGGCCGCGAATACCACACTGCTTCCATTGCCGAAAAGACTTCCCGCGGTAATAGACCATGCGTAGCTAACAGAACCGTTTACAGTGGCTTTGATATTGGTTACATCACCCTGCTTGAGAACAGAAGCATCTGTAGTTAAACTTGTATAGGTAAATTCCGGCGCCGTAGATGGTTTTTTAGTATCCTTCTTTTTGCAGGATAACATCACACACATACAAAGTATCAGATAAGAAAAACGCATGAATAATTTGCTTTCCTAAATTTATCAATTTTTGCCCGGTAAAAAAATAGCATTTCTGTTAAATTCTTCCCTTAATAAAAGATTTGAGAGATTAATAGAGCAGGTTATTATAAGGATACCGCTTCACGTGCATTTCCTTTACTTTAGTATAGAGCACATTCTTTAATTCATCCACGTTCTCTTTGTTTTGAGCGCTGATGAATAATACTTCCGCATGCAGATTTTTCATCCAGGTATTTTTAATATCCTCCAGTGACAAATTATCCCGGGTGGTTGGAGTAAGATCATCTTCTTCCTTAGGAGTGTACGTAAATGCATCGATCTTATTAAATACCAAAATCACCGGCTTATCCCCCGCGCCAATATCCTGCAATGTTTGTTTTACTACGTTAATATGTTCTTCAAAATTTTTGTGCGATATATCCACCACATGCACGAGTATATCCGCTTCGCGAACCTCATCCAGGGTGGACTTAAAGCTTTCCACCAGCTGGGTTGGCAATTTGCGTATGAACCCAACGGTATCACTCAGTAAAAAATAAATATTTTCCAGCGTCACTTTGCGAACCGTTGTATCCAGCGTTGCAAACAATTTATTTTCGGCGAACACATTACTTTTGCTCAGCAGGTTCATAATAGTGCTTTTGCCCACATTGGTATAGCCTACCAGAGCCACACGTATCATTTCACCGCGGCTTTTACGCTGCGTTGCCATTTGTTTGTCAATTTCGCGCAGCCGTTCTTTTAACCCCGCGATCTTGTCCCTCACAATCCTTCTGTCTGTTTCAATCTCCTTCTCCCCTGCTCCACCGCGCGTTCCCGTTCCACCACGCTGGCGTTCAAGGTGAGTCCACATACCCGTTAAACGCGGCAACAAATACTGCATTTGAGCCAGCTGCACCTGTGTTTTTGCATGGGCCGTTTGCGCACGCTGTTCGAAGATCTCAAGAATAAGCGTGGTACGGTCAAGTATCTTCTTTCCTAAAACCTTTTCAAGGTTACGTTGCTGCGAAGGAGAAAGTTCATCGTCAAAAATAATCACATCAATCTTGTGTTCTTTCACATAAGCTTCCACTTCGGCCACTTTGCCTTTCCCAATAAAAGTAGATTTGTCGGGCCTTTCAAGCTTTTGTGTAAATGTTTTTTTAGTGATCAACCCATAAGTTTCTGCAAGAAAAGCAAGTTCAACCAGGTATTCTGAAGAGGCCGAATCGTCCTGAAATTTATTGATAACTCCTATTAAAACGCAAGAATGCTGCGGAATGGAAGTGGATTGTGTGTTGGCTTTCATTAAAATTAATGTCCTTTTAAATTGCTGTTAACATACTCAGCAATTGCGGTAGCCTGTTCTTCTGTAACCGGAACTTTTGCCATGGAAGACTGCCCGTTAAGGATCACGTTTTTTATACCCGCAACGTCCAGGGGCGTGGATGAAATATCTTTTGAACCCATAGCGCCAAGCCGGCCATCATCGCCATGGCAAAGCTTACAGTTATTCTCATATAAAGCCTTGCCATCAGTGGCGACAATATGCGTGTTGTCTGCCTGCATTTTTTTCTTTTTGGCAATTTCGGCAATTCCGAAACTCGCGGTGATCATCATCAAACTTAAGGCGGCCAGTATTTTATTTCCTTTCTTAAAACCGATAACGGCAATAGGGATAGAGGCAAACACCAGTACCAGCTTAACCCACATGAGATAATGAATGACAGGTAACTGGATCATCAGATAAATTCCCGTTGCCAGGAACAGAAAACTGATAATTATTTCCGGAATTTTTATTTTTTTGGTGAACGCAGCCAGAAGATCTTTTCTGTTACTCAACAGCAAAACAGTTTTAACCACATAAATGAGTAAAAACAGGATAACAACCAGATAATGCGTGTGTAAAATTCCTTTCGCCATTGCTTAATTTTCCTCTAAAATTAGTATTATTCAGTCAATAATAATAGTATGAATCTTATATAATCTCATTAAATTTGATGGTTTATGATGAATAACAGATTATTAGCTTTGAGCTGTGTTTTTATGCTTTTAAAAGGGCAGGCACAAAGCACTTTCCCCGTTAATGGTGCGCCATACAACGTGCATACAACATATGCCTATATTAACGCCAATATATACACCGATTATGAGACCCTCATAAAAAAAGGCACATTGTTGTGTAAAGACGGAAAAATTATTTCGGTTTCCGAAAAAGCAGACATCCCGAAAGAGGCCGTAGTTATTGATCTTAACGGAAAATTCATTTATCCTTCCTTTATTGATATTTATAGTGATTACGGGATGCCTGAAACAAAACCTGCACCCAGAAATCATTTTGGTCCGCAAATGGAAAGCAATGTGAAGGGCGCTTACGGATGGAACCAGGCTGTAAAAGCGGAACAAGATGCTTACCGGATTTTTACACACAATAAAGAAAAAGCCGATGAACTTAAAAAACTGGGCTTTGCTTCTGTAGTTACTTGTCCTAAAGACGGTATCGTGAGAGGCTCCGGAGCGCTGGTGATTTTAAATAACGGAAAAGAGAACCAGGCGGTTGTAAAAGATAAAGCGGCAGCTTTTTATTCATTCAGCAAAGGCTCTTCCACACAAGATTATCCAAGCTCTCTTACAGGCGTTATTGCATTGTTACGTCAGACTTATTATGACGGACAATGGTATCAGAGCAACACCAATAAAACAGAGTATAATATTTCGCTCGATGCTTTTAATAAACTACAGGAACTGCCTTCGATAATCGAGGCTAACGATAAGTTCAACGCCATGCGTGCGGCAAAAATAGGCAAAGAGTTTAATGTTAAGTACATCATCAAAGCCGGGGGTAACGAATACCAGCGCATTAATGAGATTGAATCTACTCTTCTCCGATACATTCTTCCGCTTAATTTTCCTGAAGCATATGATGTAGAAGATCCCTACGATGCTGAAAACATTACACTGGCGGAATTAAAGCACTGGGAGCTTGCCCCAATCAATCCTTCAGAGTTTGAAAAAAATAATATTTCGTTTTGCTTTACTGCTTCCGATCTTAAAAACAAAAGCGATTTTTTAAAAAACCTTCGCAAAGCCGTTCAATATGGCCTTTCCGAGAAAACAGCTTTAAAAGCCTTAACGGCTAACCCAGCCTTGTTTGTTAATGCTTATGATAAAATTGGCGCATTGAAAAAAGATTTTTACGCCAACTTTTTTATTTCGAGTAAATCTATTTTTGATGAAGAGGCCGTTATTATGCAACACGTTGTAAACGGCGAACCGGAGATTTATACCGATCTTAATCCTTACGACATCCGCGGAAATTATACCTTAAATATCGATTCAAAAAACTATGATCTTAAATTTTCGGGCGATGCTGTTAAACCAACAGCTCAGATAAAAATTGATACCGCCAAAAAAAGCGTGAATTATACCTTTAACAACAACCTCTTATCTTTCACCTTCCCGTACGACACTGTTAATACGGCGAGGCTTAGCGGTAATTATAGTTCTCCGGAAAAAAGTTTTTCGGGTAAGGGTCAATGGTCTGATGGAAACTGGTTTAATTTTACCATGAAGTATGTTTCGATGGTGGACACTGCTTCGAAAAAAACAACACCAAAAAAACAGGAGCTTAGTTTAGGTAAAGTAATTTATCCTTTTAATGCTTATGGCGAACCGCTGCCGGAAAGCAAAGGAGTTTTTAAAGAGAACTGGAACAAATTCAAGAACCGTTATTCCGCCATTCTCATTAAAGATGCTACTGTGTGGACAAATGAAAGCGACAGTGTTTTAAAAGAATACGATGTATATATTGTGGAAGGAAAAATTGTAAGAATTGCTCCCAATATTGACTCACCGAAACTTGCATTCGCCAAAGAAATTAACGGCAAGGGAATGCACCTCACCGCCGGGATCATTGACGAGCACAGTCACATTGCATTATGGGCGGGGGTTAACGAAGGCGCGCAGGCAAGCAGCGCTGAAGTGCGCATGGGAGATGTTATTAATCCCGAAGACATTAATATCTACAGACAACTCTCAGGCGGCGTAACCACCGCGCAATTGCTGCATGGATCTGCAAATCCTATTGGCGGGCAAAGCGCCATCATTAAATTACGATGGGGACACGGCGCGGAGGACATGAAATATGAAAAAGCGGATGGGTTCATAAAATTTGCTTTGGGAGAAAATGTAAAGCAAAGCAATTGGGGTGATTTTAATTCGGTCCGTTTTCCGCAATCACGAATGGGTGTGGAACAGGTGTACAACGATTTTTTCAGTCGTGCTAAAGAATACAATAAACAATTTGCCGATTTCGGAAAATTAACTCCGAAAGAAATTGAAAAAACAAAAGCGATGTCTCCCCGTCGCGACCTTGAATTGGAGGCTTTGGGCGAAATCCTTAATAAAAAACGTTTTATCACTTGTCACAGTTACGTACAAAGCGAAATTAACATGCTTATGCACGTTGCGGATAGTTTCGGTTTCAAAATAAACACCTTTACCCATATTTTAGAAGGATACAAAGTGGCGGATAAAATGAAAGCGCATGGCGTTAGTGCTTCAACATTTGCAGACTGGTGGGCTTATAAAAATGAAGTAATGGAGGCCATACCTTATAACGCCGCCATTTTAACGCGTATGGGTGTAAACACCGCTATAAACAGTGATGACGCGGAAATGGCGAGACGACTTAACCAGGAAGCCGCTAAGTCTGTTAAATACGGCGCTTTAAGTGAGACAGAAGCTCTGAAACTCGTAACGCTTAATCCCGCTAAAATGCTGCACATTGACGATAAGGTCGGAAGCATTAAAGTTGGAAAGGTTGCTGATCTTGTATTATGGACAGATAATCCTTTAAGCGTTTATGCTAAAGCCGATAAAACAATTATCGATGGGCAGATTTATTTTGACCGGGAAGAAGACGCAAAAATGAGAGAATACATTAAAACAGAGCGCGCACGACTCATTGCAAAACTTTTGATTGAAAAACAAAAAGGCGGTAAAACCACTAAACATCAGGCGAAGCAACCGCGGTTATATCATTGCAACACGATAGAAGGTGTAAGCGAAGAAGAAACTGGGCATCGGTAATTTTGACTAAAGTATTAAGACTGAAAATGAAAAAAATTTTAATAGTATCTGGTTTTCTTATAGCGAATTGTTTCTTCGCTCAAAAAACATATAAGCACATTGCGTTATTGAACGCCACCGCTCATATTGGAAACGGCAACGTGATCGAAACCGCTCTTGTGGTTATTAATAAC
This sequence comes from Bacteroidota bacterium, assembly GCA_013816895.1. GTDB lineage: Bacteria > Bacteroidota > Bacteroidia > B-17B0 > Aurantibacillaceae > Aurantibacillus. The sequence continues at coordinate 4,576 of JACDDR010000055.1, read as the reverse complement.
GATAAGATCGAAGTCGTGATGTCGACGAAAGGGTTGAAATTAAATCCGGCCGCTTATGATACGTTAATAGATCTTTCCGGGAAACATATTTATCCTGCCTTAATAAATACCAATAATGTGCTCGGACTTCACGACGCGGAAGCCGTTCGGGCAACTCGTGATTTTTCGGAAGTAGGCGCGCTCAACCCGCATATCCGTTCTTTGATTGCCTATAACACCGATAACAAAATAGTTCCCACTGTAAAAACAAACGGTATACTTTACACGCAATGCACGCCGCGTGGTGGGCTGATCAGTGGCTCCTCCTCTATCATGGCTCTTGAAGGCTGGAACTGGGAAGACGCAGTACTAAAGGCGGATGATGGTATTCACATTAACTTTCCGAAAATAATTGAAAGAAAATGGAGCGAAGAAGGTGAAGTTGCTTCGAACCCGAATAAAAAATACAATGATGAGATCAGCGCTCTTGTAAAATTTTTCAGCGATGCGCAGGCCTATTGCAATACTACAAATAACTCAGAAAAAAATATTCGTTTTGAAGCAATGCGCAATGTACTTGCAGGAACAGCAAACCTTTATCTGCACGCCGATAAAGCAAAAGACATTATCAGTGCCATAAATTTTGCTCTGAAACAAAAAATAAAAAAACCGGTTATCGTTGGCGGAAAAGAAAGCTACAAAGTAACAAACGAACTTAAGAAAAATCACATACCTGTAATGCTCAACCGGATCTTCGACCTGCCTGATAATCCGGATTACAATGTGGATATTGTGTACAGCACTCCTTATCTTCTGCAAAAAGACAGCATTCTTTTTTGTCTGCAACTTGAAGGCGATATGGAAGCCATGCAAAGCCGTAATCTCCCTTTTAACGCCGGCGCTACCGTGGCTTACGGACTAACAAAAGAGCAGGCACTTCAAAGCATTTGCCTTAACGCAGCAAAAATCTTAGGCATCGATAGTAAAGTAGGTACACTGGAAGAAGGAAAAACCGCGAGCATTATTGTAAGTGATGGCGACATCCTTGACATGCGCACCAATAATATTATTTTAGCTTATCTTTCCGGTAAACCGGTTACGCTCACCAATCAGCAAACCGAACTGTACCTGAAATATAAAACCAAATACGGCATTAAATAAAACACATATGAGCGAAAGAGTTATAGTAGGAATATCGCAGGGAGATGTAAACGGCATTGGCCTGGAGGTAGTTCTTAAAACATTGATGGAGCCTGGCATTGCTGAAATATGCACCCCGGTGTTATTCAGTTCACAAAAAACCGTTTCCTATTATCGTAAAGTACTAGGCCTGGAAGAATTCAATTTCAATCCCATCCGCGACCTCAACCAGATTAACAATAAAAAAGTAAATGTGTTTATCTGTTACGAAGAAGAGGTAAATATTGAAATGGGAAAACCTACGGAAACTTCCGGCAGGTATGCTTTTCTCTCTTTGCAAAAAGCCACGGAAGCCCTGGTGAACAAGCAGATCGATGCTTTGGTTACAGCTCCTATAAATAAAAGTACAATTCAAAGTGCCGAATTTCCTTTCGTAGGTCATACGGAATACCTGGGTTCCAAATTAGGAGGCGAGCCTTTAATGTTGCTTTGCTCGGATAGTGGCTTACGTATTGCCGTTGTAACGGGTCATATTCCCGTTAAGGACATTGCTTCTAAAATTACGATTGACAATGTAAGTTCAAAGATTTTAAAATTACAACAGTCGCTTATAAAAGATTTTGGTGTTCGCAAACCCCGCATCGCAGTACTTGGCTTAAACCCGCACGCCGGCGATAACGGTGCAATTGGAAATGAGGACAAAGAAATAATTATTCCGGCAATACAGAAAGCGAATTTAAACAATACGGTTTATGGTCCTTATGCTGCCGATGGCTTTTTTGGGAATGGCACTTACAAACAATTTGACGGTATTCTGGCCATGTATCACGACCAGGGATTGATCCCGTTTAAAACACTCGCCTTTAACGATGGTGTAAACTTTACCGCCGGATTGAGTGGTGTGCGTACAAGTCCTGATCACGGCACAGCTTATGAAATTGCAGGAAAGAACATCGCCAATGAACAATCTTTTAAAAAGGCATTGTATGCCGCAATAGACATTTATAAAAACAGGCAGCTCTATTCTGAGATCTCAGAACATCCCTTGCCATTTACTAATTTAAAAAAAGAACGCTAGATCATTGTAAAATGAAAACCGTAGACTCAATTAATTTTGCCGGAAAGAAAGCCCTGATTCGTGTGGATTTTAACGTACCGCTGAACGATCAGTTTGAAGTAACCGACAGCACACGCATCAAAGCCGCAATACCAACATTAAAAAAAATACTGAAAGATGGCGGAAGCATTGTATTGATGAGCCATTTGGGACGACCAAAAGAAGGGCCAACCGCAAAGTACTCTTTAAAACACATTGTAAAAGAAGTTAGCAGCCAACTGGGCACCGAAGTAAAATTTGCAGATGACTGCATTAGCGAAAATGCTTTTGCTCAGTCGGCCTCATTAAAGCCGGGCGAAATACTTTTACTCGAGAACCTTCGCTTTTATAAAGAAGAAGAAAAAGGCGACGAAACCTTTGCCCGTAAACTTGCCGAACATGGGAATGTTTACGTGAACGATGCATTTGGCACCGCACACCGCGCACACGCTTCTACCGCTGTAATGGCAAAATTTTTTGATGCCGGTTCAAAGTGCTTTGGTTATGTTATGGCTGGCGAAGTCGCAAGCATTGATAAAGTACTGAATAAATCGGAGCGACCCTTTACTGCTATTATTGGTGGGGCGAAAGTGAGCGATAAGATCCTGATCATTGAACAGCTCATGAGCAAGGCCAACCACATTATTATTGGCGGAGGCATGGCGTTTACTTTTGTGAAGGCAATGGGCGGACAGATAGGAAAATCGTTATGTGAAGATGACCGGCTTGAAACTGCAAAAGAACTCTTAAATAAAGCAAAAGCAAAGGGCGTTGAAATTCATATACCGACTGATGCGGTTATTGCCGATAATTTTTCCAATGACGCAAATTTTAAAACAGCAAAAATAAACGAGATTCCGGAAGGCTGGATGGGACTGGACATAGGCCCTGAAAGCATAAAACAATTCGGCGAGGTTATAAAAAAATCAAAAACCATTTTATGGAACGGACCAATGGGCGTTTTTGAAATGAGCAACTTTGAAAAAGGAACCAAACAGGCCGCTTACGATATTGTAGAGGCTACTAAAGGTTCGGCGTTTTCATTGATTGGCGGCGGCGACAGTGTAGCGGCGATAAACAAATACAATCTGGCAGATCACGTAAGTTACGTGAGTACCGGTGGCGGCGCATTGCTTGAATACATTGAACAGGGAAGTTTACCCGGCGTTAAAGCCATTGAAAGCTGATGAAAAAAATAACGATAATAGCTGTAATTGTTTCATGTACTTTAATTTCATGCAAGAAAGACCGTATCTGTGAATGCAAAAATTCAAACGGTACTTACGATGCCGGCGAAGTAACAGCCACAAAAATGCAGGCAAAGAAATTGTGCAAAGATCTTTCCACCTCATCCACCCAGTGTTATCTTAAATAAAAAAATGGTAAACTTTAGAATAGGATTCGGTTATGATGTTCACCCTTTGGGCGAGGGCCGCGAGCTTTGGCTGGGCGGTGTTAAGCTTGAGTTTGATAAAGGCTGCGTTGGTCATAGTGATGCAGACGTGCTGTTGCATGCCATTTGCGATGCACTTCTGGGCGCGGCTAACCTTCGCGACATTGGCTTTCATTTTCCAAACACCGATGAACGTTATAAAGGAGCCGACAGTAAATTATTGCTGAAGGAAGTGGTTCGTTTATTAAAAGAAAAAAACTACGCTATCGGAAACATTGATGCTACTTTAAATCTGGAAGCGCCCAAAATAAATCCGCACATTGAGAAGATGCAAAAAATAATGGCACCTATTCTTGAAATTGATGAAGACAATATTTCTGTAAAAGCCACTACCAATGAAAAGCTTGGATACGTGGGAAGAGGCGAAGGTGTGAATGCCTATGCAGTGGCACTGATCTATAAAAAGTGACCCCTACTCCATCACGATCTTCTGAAATTTGCTTTTTCCGCTTCCGTAAAAAACAACGTAATAAATTCCAGGTTTTAAATTGTAATCAGTTGCATTGATTGTCACCTGATTTGCACCCGCTGTAAAATTTTTCAATGTAACTATCTGCTTTATTATTCTTCCTACATTATCTACCAGCTGAATGGTTACTTTCTCCGACTTGTTCACAGAAAAATTTATCGTTGTTTCCGTTTTAAAAGGATTGGGAGAGCAGTTGATCTCCGTGATATTCTCTTTTTCATTTTCCACCGTTCCTAAAACAACAGGGTTAACTAGGGCAGTATATACGCTTAATGCGCCGCTTCCGGTCATTTGCATCCAGATAGGACGAACAACATTGTTATGCGCTGAGATCCCTATGTAATCACCAAAAAAATAACCTGCATTGGGCGCAAAAGGATTCGCGTTCACTTTATAGTTTGTAAAACTTGCGCCGCCGTTAGTTGAAACCGCCATATAC
>JACDDR010000054.1 GCA_013816895.1 Bacteroidota bacterium | reverse complement strand
CCGGATTCTTTCGGCTAAAGAAACTACAATCAAAAAAATACTAGTATCTCATTAACACCGAATGAGTCATCTAACAATTCAACATAATAAAAAAACCTCCCGTTTCGGAGAGGTTTGATTTTAAAAAATCTTTCTTAATATTTTTACTGAGGGCCCTCGTAATATTTATTGAACTCTTTAATTGCGTTTATCACGGCTTCTTTATTAAAGGTGAATTTGTCCAGATCGTTCCATGTAACTGGCTGTTCTTTCATGTAAGGCTTCAGGTCTTTTTTATAAAACTTGGTGGAAATAGCTTTTAATTCCCGCATTTCCTTTTCTTTTTCATCTGCTTTCGTGTCCTGTATGTAATACTTCGAAGAAATTACAGGCCTGCCTTCTTTAGTTTCATTAAATTTAAATTCAAAGAAGTTTAATCTTCCGCTAACCAATTGTTCAAGGTATACTTCGGATTGAGAATCATAGGGAAAAAGAACGAAATGGTGCCCCTCATAACCGTATCCTTTTGCTTTTTTTGAACTGATAGCCACAACCTTAGTGGTACCGGGAACTCTGAAATTAAAGCCTTTGTAGATATCAAGTTCATTATCATAATTCGTCTGAACTTCGCCCTTTACCGTATCGCCTTTGGGGTTAAGATAATAGCCTTTTGCAAGCACCGGCGCCATTTTAGGTTCTTTGTCTTTTTTCTCCGGCTGGCCGAAAGCCACGCAGGTAAGGGTAATCATAAGTACAGAAAGAAACTTTTTCATGTGTGTTTTTACTTAATAGTTTAAACAAATATATTTATAAGTAGCCACACAACAAAGAGATGTTTAGCCATTTAACCTTTTTTAATCACATTCATAAGTTAATACCGGTGATTACGATAATCTTATTCAAAAAAAAGTCCCTCACATCGGAGGGACTTTGATTTTTATTTTCTTTCAAGAACTTCGTCAATCATGCCGTATTCCTTGGCTTCAGAGGCAATCATCCAGTAATCACGGTCACTGTCGGCCCATACTTTTTCATACGTTTGACCGCTGTGATAAGCAATGATCTCATATAATTCTTTCTTAAGCTTCTGAATCTCCCTTGCAGTAATTTCAATATCGCTTGCTTGTCCTTCAGCACCACCGAGCGGCTGATGGATCATCACGCGCGCGTGTTTTAACGCCGTACGCTTGCCCTTAGCACCCGCGCACTGAAGCACAGCACCCATGCTTGCAGCCATACCGGTGCAAATAGTTGCAACGTCCGGCTTCACAATCTGCATTGTGTCATAAATCCCCAACCCTGCATAAACGCTGCCTCCCGGAGAGTTCACATAAATCTGAATGTCTTTTTTCGCATCCACACTTTCCAAAAAGAGTAGTTGTGCCTGTACAATATTTGCAACCTGGTCGTTAATGCCTGTACCAAGGAAAATGATACGATCCATCATCAAACGCGAAAAAACGTCCATTTGAGCAACGTTTAACTGGCGTTCCTCAATAATATAAGGAGTTAAAGAAGAGGTGAAGCGTGAAGAGTAATTTTCATAGGTAAGACTGCTAATACCCATGTGCTTTGTAGCATATTTTTTAAATTCGTGTTGATCAAACATATCTTATAAATTTTAAGTTAACCAAATGTACTGTTTGAATTCTTTTATTTCAAATATTATGCAAAATATTATTCACGCTCTTTTGTCATGTTTTGCCCGACGCTCATTAACCATTAGTTGTTATTAAGTAAATTGATTATGAGCAGTTTATACCTCAATATTTTTGAACTTTGCTGAAGAATAAAATGGTAAAGGATACATACTGCATATTGAACGGGCATCTCATCAGTATTTATGAGCCTGGCGTGGCATTCAACAACCGCGCTTTCCGTTATGGCGACAGTCTTTTCGAAAGCATACGACTCTGCAATAACAAACTGATGTTCCTTAAAGATCATATTGCCCGGTTAAAGCTTGGCATGACAGTTTTGCGCATGAACCTGCCAGCAGAATTTAGTTCTGAGAACATCCAGGAGCTTATCATACAGTTGTTAAAACATAACACGCATGCGCCAAATGCGCGAATAAGACTTACAGTATTCAGGAACGAAGGCGGATATTACACTCCCGAAACCAACGATATTTCTTTTCTCATCGAAAGCGAAGAACTGCCAACAATTTACGAACTCAATCAAAAAGGATTGTGGACAGACATTTACGCCGATATAAAAAAGCCGATCAATAAATTATCAGGCATTAAAAGCGGAAACGGTTTGTTGTACGTGATGGCAGGCCTCGCAAGACAAAGCATGAAGTTGGATGAGTGTTTCCTGATCAATGAAAACGGCAGTATTTGCGAGAGCATCAGTTCAAATATTTTTGTTGTAAAAAATGGAACCATTTATACAGCGCCGCTCACAGAAGGCTGCGTAGCCGGAGTAATGCGAAAACAAATCATGAGCATTGCCACTCAAAGCCGCATACTAACATTCGAAAGCCCGCTCACAGTGAACACTCTCATGAATGGCGATGAGGTATTCCTTACCAATTGTATCCGTGGTATTCAATGGGTAGGGCAGTTCAAACAGCAATTTTATACCAACAAAATGGCACAGTTATTTACCGATAAACTCAATCAGTTAACACAATAGAAGATGTACGAAGAAATTATTTCGCGCGTAGAAGCTACTCTCAAAACCCTTGGTATTGAACCTTCAGAAGCAAAAACCGGCGAGGGGCAGTATAATATTAATAAAGACGAAAAAACCGAAGTGCTGGTGGATGTTTGGTCGGAGAACGACCGGACTTTTTTCCAGGTTATGAGTCCGGTTACAAAAATAAATGATGATACCCGGATCGAAGTTTTAAAAATGCTGCTGGAGGAAAATCACGGAATGGTGGAGGCTGCTTTTACTCTTATCCAGGGACAGATCTTTGTAAAGGAAACTATTGAATGTTCCGCTTTTTTTAACCAGGAAAGAGCAATCTCGGTAATCACTCGCATTGCCTTTTACAGCGAGACCTATATGACAAAATGGAATAACGTGTGACGGGCCTTTTAAAGCCTGGCATGTGCGATTAATTTATTATTTTTGTTATGTTATGGCCAACCCGTTTTTAACCATTAAAAAATCAAGACATTTTGTAACAGAGCAAATCTGGAACATTCGTATTGATAAAGTAAGCAAGCGCCAAGGCTTCTTCATTAAACAGCTGCGTGTTTTTTCGCTTGCCATCAAAGGCTTTAAGGATGATAAATGCTTAACTACTGCCACAGCTCTTACATTTTATACGTTATTCTCTATTGTTCCCATTCTGGCCCTAATATTTGCAATCGCGAAAGGGGTTGGAGTTGAAAAGGATCTACAGGAAAAAATGCTCAGTAATAATCAGGAATACCAGGAGGTGCTCAGCAATTCATTCGTGTATGCCAACAAGCTATTAGCAACTACCAAAGGTGGTGTGATTGCTGGTTTCGGAGTTGTTTTATTATTGTGGAGTGTGATGAACCTGCTAATCAATATTGAAAACAGTTTCAATCATATTTGGGAAATAAAAAGGGGGAGAACCTGGATCAGAAAAGTAACCGATTATCTCACCATCATGCTTATCGGTCCTTTATTTTTAATGATATCCGGTGGATTAACGGTAGCAATACAAGCCAAAATAGGCAATATGCACACCATAGGTTTTTTCGGAATAATTTCCGTAAAACTGCTCGCTTATACAATGGTTGCCTTTGTGTTTACATTCTTATACATGGTATTGCCCAACACCAAGGTTAACTTTAAATCGGCATTTGCGGCCAGTATAATTGCAACACTGTTATTTGAATTATTAGGTTGGGGCTATATTAAATTCCAGATCGGTGCCAACAGACTGAACGCTATTTATGGAGGCTTCGCGGCGCTGCCATTATTCCTGATATGGGTGCAGTATTGCTGGTACATTGTTTTGTTCGGCGCCCAGCTTTCATACGCCAATCAAAATGTGGATCACTATGAACTCGACGATAATATTCAGAACTTAAGTACTCGTTATAAAAAAGTAATCTCCTTAATGATTGCCAACCTTGTTGCAAAGCGATTTTATAGCGGTGAAAAATCGTTGAATGCTATTGAAATTGCGCAGAAACTCGACCTGCCAGCTAAACTCGCGCGTAACATCATCAATGAGTTTGTGGAAACAGGGGTATTTGTGGAAGTGAGAGCAGACACGGACAAAGCTGTAGTTTACCAGCCGGGCGTAACCGAAAGTAAATTTGATGTAAAATATCTTTTTGATGCTCTTGATAAAAGAGGCGTTAATACGCTTCCAATGGAAGATACAAAAGAACTGATCATCGTTAATAAGCTGATGCAGGAACTGGATGCTTCACTCGATTCGCACCTTGGCAATATGAACGTTAAAGATATTGTTCAATAATTTGAGAAGGAAATTCATATTTGTTTTCTTTTTGTCATTCATCAGTATTTTCCTGAAATCACAAATTGATACTGTAAATTCCGGAGGGGTTAAAAATAAAAAAGCTGTTTATCAAAGCGCCCGCAGGGCAAGCATCCTGAGCGCGGTTATCCCGGGATTGGGACAAGCTTATAATGGAAAATACTGGAAAATTCCTGTTATTTATGCCGGGCTCGGAGGCCTTGGTTATTTTTTTTACGTAAACAACACACATTACAACAATTACCGCGCGGCTCTTATTCAATCGCAGGTGGATGGTGGAACGGCAGTGGTGGATGGCAGAGTTTACAGCACCTCGCAACTTCAAACTCAGAAATTGTATTACCGTAAATTCAGGGATTTTGCGGGGATTGGAATCGCAGCGTTATACATCTTAAATATTATTGATGCCAATGTTGATGCGCATTTAAAAACATTTGATGTTAGTGATGATCTGAGTCTTTCTGTAGATCCATGGCAGGGATCTTACAGCACAGCAAGGGGCTACAAAACAGTTACAGGGATTTCAATTAAATTAAACTTTAAATAATATGAATATTGCGCTGATAGGTTACGGTAAAATGGGCAAGGAAATAGAAGCCATTGCTGTTAAAAGAAAACATAAAATCGTTCTGCATGTTGAAAAAGATAACGCGGATTTGGTCACGGAAAATGATCTTAAACGTGCCGATGTGGCTATTGAATTTACTACGCCACAAACGGTTGTAGACAATTTAAAGAGATGTATTGAAGCTAATCTCCCGGTAGTGGTGGGCACTACGGGATGGTACGATCATTTTGCGGAAATTGAGCACATGTGCCTTCAGAAAAAGAGCGCTTTATTTCATGCTACTAATTTTAGCGTTGGTGTAAATTTATTTTTCAAGGTGAATAAATATCTTGCATCGCTCATGAATAAATATGAGGAATACGATGTGAATATGGAAGAGATCCACCACATTCATAAACTGGATAAGCCGAGCGGAACGGCCATCTCGCTTGCCTCGCAGGTAATTGAAAACCTCGAACGCAAAAACAAATGGAGTATTACCGACAAAGGCACTGACACCTTATTTATAAAAGATGTACGCGACGGCGAAGTGCCGGGTACACATATTATCCGTTATCAGTCAGATGTGGATAATATTGAAATAATGCACAAAGCTCACAACCGTAAAGGCTTTGCCCTGGGCGCGGTTCTGGCAGCTGAATTCCTGAAAGGAAAAAAAGGTATTTATACCATGGATGATATTATTTAATTACTCTTTATTTAACAACAAACGTGTCTTATCATTGGCTGAAAATATTTGAAAGCAAAGAGGATGTTGAGCAATACGTTCAGTTAGGTACGCTTATTAATTTTCAGCTACGGGGAGAAAAAATCGTAGTCACTAAAACCGAAAAAGGCTTATTTGCATTTGGTGATAAATGTCCGCACAACGGCGCGAGCCTCAGCCAGGGTTTTTGTACCAAAAAGAATGAAATTGTTTGCCCCCTACATCGTTACTCATTCGACCTTGAAAGCGGCAAGGCAACCTCCGGGGGCGCCTTTGCCATTAAAACGTATCCAATAGAATTTAAATCGAACGGCGTTTACGTTGGTATAAAAGCCAAGTGGTGGGAAGCGTAAGGAAATGTAAAATGGAAAGGGTAAAATGTAAAATGGAATCTTCCATAACCTCATCCCTTTGCCATCACATCTTCCATCACATTTTCCTTTTTCCCTCTTACATCTTCCATAACCTTATCCCTCTTCCCTTTTACCTTTTCCATCACCTATCCATCTTCCCTTCTCCATCACATCTTCCGTCTTCCCTCTTACATTTTCCCTCTATCTCACCATGTCTCTTTTCGTAAATACTCTTACGGGATACAATGCGGCAAAAAAGCCTATCAGCATGATCAGGCCAAAGATCCAGATAAAATCTTTTAATTGTAATTCGATAGGATAATAGGGAACTACAAACTCATCGCCAAACTTAACCAGATGAAATTTAATTTGAAGCCAGCAAACGCCAAGTCCTAATATAAGACCAAGAGTGGCGCCAACGCCGGTAATTAAAAACCCTTCGCGCATAAAAATATTTCTTATCAGTGAAAGGTTTGCACCCATGCTGTAAAGCGTTTTAATGTCTTTCCGTTTCTCAATAATGAGCATGGTTAAAGCTCCGATAATATTAAAAGTAGCGATGATAAGAATAAAAGCGAGTATGATAAAGGTGGCCAGCTTTTCGGTTTCAAGCGATTTGAATAAAACGTCGTTTAACTGGTAACGATTTTTTACGGTAAAATTATCGCCCAGCAAAGTTGATATTTCTTCCTGGGCAGAAGAAAGTTTTTCTTTTTCACACGAAATTTCAATAGCGCTGATGCGTTTAGGCTCGTCGAATAACTTACGTGCTGTTTCAAGATTTACAAAAGCAAATTGATAGTCAAGTTCATCGTTCAGTGCAAAAATGCCGCAAGGACTTGCGTAAATCTGGTTAAGGTTATCCTGAGGGTTCAGGCTTTCCGCTTTTCCTTTCACGGGACTAAACATACTAAGTTCGTTCACATATTCGCGAATATTCACCTGCAACTGGTTCGCAATCCCTCTTCCAAGAAGAATAAGATTTTTTTTACTATCATCAATCCCATAAACACCGTCTTCAACCGAGCCGTCAATTTTCGTGATCTTATTAAAATTAGCATCAATGCCTTTGATAGAAACAAGCGCCTGTTTATCTACATTTTTTATGAGTGCCTTATCCATTAAGGTCCTTGACACATATAGTACACCTTTTACGTTTTTTATTTTGTTTAACAAGGCATCATCCGCTTCAAAATATTTTCCTTTCACAGTCGATATTTTTAAGTCGGGCTCAAATACGTTATAAAGGTTAGCCACGGTTCCTGTTAAGCCGTTCATCGCCGATAAAATAACAATCAGGGCACCGGTAGTTAAAGCAATGGCAATAATGCTGATCCAGCTGATGATGTTAATAGCATTATTTGATTTTTTAGAAATTAAATAACGTTTGGCTATGTAAAGGGAAAAATCCAATATTTATTTTTTTGACTATTACTCCAGAAAATAAAGTTCGGGTCGCAAGTCTGGAAATTTTGTGAAGTTAGTGTAATTCGTGGCTTCTTATTTGGATGGCAAACGCCTTATTTTTTCAGAAGCTCGTCAATTTTCATTGCGTAATCCAGAGAATCATCAATAAAAAAGGCAAGTTCCGGCGTTACACGTAATTGTTTTCCAACAAGGTTGCCGAGCTTTTTTCGTATTACTGAAGACTGTTCTTCCACCAGTTTAAAAATAGCCTGCTTGTCTTTGGCAGCCATAATACTGAGGTAAACTTTAGCAGCGCCAAGGTCAGGACTAATTCTCACCACTGTAACTGTAATAAACGCACCTCCAAATAATGTTTTTGCTTCACTTCTGAAAATTTCGGCCAGTTCTTTCTGGATCAGTTTACTTACTTTTTGCTGTCTTACGGTTTCCATAAAGTAAAGGTACTCATAGCTATCCGACCTTGCAAGCATTCCACCCTTTACCAGTTATGAGTTTTTTAAGTATCTTCGCTCAACCCCAATGAAGAAACTTTTTTCGGTTTTAAAATACACCAGGAACTATAAAGGATACACCGCCCTTAACATCGTCTTTAATATCCTGTTTGCGCTTTTTTCGGCTGGTACGCTGGCCTTGATAGCTCCGTTTCTTGAGTTGTTGTTCAAAACAAATCACAGCGGCATTCTTGCTATTGTATTCAAAGGCGCGCCGGAATTTTCGCTCAGTTCGGAATATTTTAAAACGGCACCCAATTATTACCTCGCGCTTTTAATTGTAGGTTATCAAAAAACTGGCGCCTTAATGATCATTTGCTCTTTAGTGTTTGCTCTCACTTTTCTTAAAAATATTTGTCGTTATTTCGCAATGTATTTTGTGGCCCCGATCAGGAACGGCGTTATGCGTGATCTCAGGAATCGCATGTACAAAAAGTCACTCGATTTACCTTTAAGTTACTACAGCGAAGAAAAAAAAGGCGATCTCATGAGCCGCATGACCACGGATGTTCAGGAAATAGAATGGAGTATCATGCAAACACTTGAAATGATCTTCAGGGAGCCTCTAACGGTTATCATCATGTTTTCGTTAATGCTCGCCATTAGTATTAAATTAACACTTTACATCTTATGTCTATTGCCAATCGCTGCCCTTGTAATAGCCCTGCTGGGGAAAAGTTTAAAACACGCCTCGCGCAAAACCAAAGAAACTCTTGGCGGTCTTATCAGTATTATTGAAGAAACGCTCGGTAGTTTAAAAGTGATCAAAGCCTTTAACGCAACAGGTTCCATGTCAAAAAAGTTTGAAGAAACCAATCAGACTTTTTACAAGCAGTCGGTTAAAGTGTACCGGAAAACAGACCTGGCTTCACCTATGACAGAGGTAATTGTAACCGGCATTTTAATGCTTATTCTTTTTCTGGGTGGAAAAATGGTGTTTAATAATGAACTTACCGCGGCCCAGTTTATTATGTATTTTGGACTGGCCTCGCAGCTTATTCCGCCTATTAAGCAAATCACAACTTCCTACAACAACATTCAAAAAGGAATTGCCAGCGAAGAGCGCATTGATAAAATTTTACTTGCCGATAACCTCATCTATGATAAACCTGAGGCCACCGAACTAAAGCAATTTGATAAGGCCATTGAATATAAAAACGTATGGTTTGCGTATCACAAGGGTGATGAAGGTTATGTGTTAAGGGATATTAATCTCACCATTGAAAAAGGGAAAATGATAGCACTGGTAGGGCAGAGCGGGAGCGGGAAAACAACGCTCGCGGATATGCTGCCGCGTTTTTACGACTCCGATAAGGGGGAAATTATAATTGACGGAAAAAACATTAAAGATCTTACGACTGTTTCTGTACGCAAGCACATTGGTGTTGTAACGCAGGAGAGTACACTGTTTAACGATTCCATAGCAAATAATATTTCTTTTGGATTGGAGAATGTGAAAGAAGAGGATATTATTCACGCAGCGAAAATTGCCAATGCGCACGAATTTATCATGCAGTTCCCCGAGGGTTATAAAACAAATATTGGTGACAGGGGCAGCAAGCTAAGTGGCGGTCAGAAACAACGTTTGAGTATTGCAAGGGCTGTTCTTCGTAATCCCGAAATATTGATTCTCGACGAGGCTACATCCGCTTTGGACACCGAAAGTGAAAAGCTGGTTCAAGATGCACTTATCAATTTAATGAAGAACCGGACAAGCATCGTTATAGCACACCGTCTCTCTACTATCATGAACGCAGACGAGATCATTGTAATGAGCAAAGGTGAAATTATAGAACGCGGAAGCCATTCACAGCTAATAGCCTTAAACGGCAACTATAAACGTCTTTGCGATATGCAGAGTTTCAAGTAAAACGGGTTTTCTTATTGTATCCTGTGTTCCCCATTTCTATGGCATGTGTTTTTCATCATGACTGGATAGACCTATATCATGAAAAAGAACAAGTCCACTAAAAAAACCGGTAAGAGCGAAGATTTACCGGGATATAAGCATTACCCTGCCAACGAAGATATTTATAGCCGTAGCAAGGAAGAAACGGATGTTGATCCTGAAGACATAACCAAAAAGAAACCGGAAAACGAAAAAAATCCGGATGCTAAAAACGAAAAGGATTTTAAGGACTCTGTTTCCGGCGATGATCTTGATATTCCGGGAAATGAAGAAGACGAGGCTGCGTTGGGCGATGGGCGCGAGGATGAAGAAAACAACTATTACAGCCTGGGCGGCGATAACCGCGAAAACCTTGACGAGAACTACGGAAAATAATCTTCAAAATGTTTCCCTTATTTGAAGTACGCGAACAGAATGGTGAACGAAAAGTAAATGCACTTTCAACGATAGAAAAGGGTACGGAGTTGTGCACGTTCACAGGAAAACCGATTGACTTTAAAGAAACTCTTAAACTCGGTAACAAAGAGAGTTTTGCCTTCCAGGTGGACAAAGACCTATACATTTACCTTGATGAGCCGTATCGCTATTTTAATCATAGTTGTGAGCCGAATTGTGGCATTACATCTGAATTGAAAATGGTTACCCTGAAGCCTATTGAAAAAAACGAAGAATTGCGATGGGACTATTCTACGAGCATGCTTGAACATCACTGGACCATGAAATGCAACTGCAAAAAAGAGAATTGCCGCAAAATAGTTGGGGATTTTACAACCTTGCCAGAAAAGCTACAGGAGCATTATTTAAAAGCCGGAGTGGTGCAGAAATTTATCATGAATTTTCTGAAAAAATAATACCTGGTTAACATACAGACCGGCATTTTAAGCTGAATAACTAATTAACCATTCATTATGAATAACTCCTTTGCGCTTCCCACCAGAAAGGATTCATAATCCCTAATTTCATCATTCATGAGCGGAGAACTATTCATAGTGCCAACCCCGATTGGCAACCTCGAGGATATTACCCTTCGCGGCATCAGCATTTTAAAGTCCGTTGATCTTATTCTCGCGGAAGATACCCGCACCACTTCCTTTTTATTAAAGCATTTACAGATCGAAAAACAATTACGGTCATATCACCAGCACAATGAGCATAAGGTAGTGGAAGAACTTGTATCAGATATAAGCGCAGGCAAAAACATCGCGTTGGTTTCCGATGCCGGAACGCCGGGCATTTCAGATCCTGGCTTTTTGCTGATTCGTGAATGCATTGCCAATGGTATTAAAGTTACCACGCTTCCCGGTGCGACCGCATTTGTTCCCGCATTGGTAAATAGTGGCTTTCCCTGCAACGAATTTAGCTTCTACGGGTTTCTTCCACAAAAAAAAGGAAGGCAAACAAAATTAAAACAACTCGCGCTCGAACAAAAAACCTTTATTGTTTACGAGTCGCCCTTTCGCTTATTAAAATTACTGCAGGAATTAAAAGAATATGTTGGCAACCGACGCGCGTCTGTATCCCGTGAAATCAGCAAAATGTTTGAAGAAAACAAACAGGGTACCTTTGATGAGCTCATTGCGCATTTTTCGGCAAAAACAATTAAAGGTGAAATTGTAGTAGTGGTGGAAGGTCATTTCTCCAAAGAAAATAAAAACGATGAGTAAGTTTCACGATATAG
This sequence comes from Bacteroidota bacterium, assembly GCA_013816895.1. Lineage (GTDB taxonomy): Bacteria > Bacteroidota > Bacteroidia > B-17B0 > Aurantibacillaceae > Aurantibacillus. The sequence continues at coordinate 12,355 of JACDDR010000054.1, read as the reverse complement.
GAGCGCCGCCCGGCACCTTGTTTTACAACGGCGAACAAACCGATGAAAAAATAAAAATAACGCTGATTGAATTCAACGAAACGGAATACATTGAAGAAACATTTTATGATCTGACCGAATGTTTATCGCACGTTAAACCAAACATGGTAAAGTGGATAAATGTGGAAGGCGTTCACGATACGGCTATGATTGAAAAAATGGGAAAGTTTTATAACCTGCATCCATTAACGATGGAGGATGTGGTGCATATTGATCAGCGTCCAAAGTTTGAAGATTATGACGATTACGTATTAACCATCATGAAAATGATCACCTACGAAAACGAAGTGAATGCCGAGCAACTGTCGCTTGTTTTATTAAAAGGAACTGTGATCTCTTTCCAGGAACCGCAGGGTGGCGATGCTTTTGATATCATCCGTAACAGGCTGCGTCAGAACAAAGGCCGCGTACGAAAGTTGAAAGCAGATTATTTGTTTTACGCTTTAATGGACGCCGTTGTTGATTGGTATTTTACCGCCATTGAAAAAATAGGGGATAAGCTTGAACTCATTGAAGAACGAATTATCGCGGATCCTACAAAAGAATCGCTGGTAAACTTGTACAATCTTAAACGCGAGGTAATTTATTTGCGTAAGCAGGTATGGCCTTTACGCGATATGATCAATAACCTGATCAGAACAGAAAACGATCTTATTACCGATAATACTCAGATCTTCCTTCGCGACCTTCAGGATCATACAGCGCGGATTATTGATACCGTAGAAACTTACAGGGATTTATTAGGAGGCATTATGGACATTCACATAAGCACCAATGCCAATAAAATGAATGAAGTAATGAAAGTGTTAACGATCATGTCAACAATTTTTATTCCGGTAACTTTTATTGCAGGTGTGTACGGGATGAACTTTGACAATATGCCGGAACTAAGAACTCAGAACGGCTATTACATAACGTGGGGGGTGATGTTAACAATTATGCTTGGACTGGTGTACTATTTTAAAAAGAAAAAGTGGTTATAACATTAAAAATAAAGAAGCAGAAGTAATTAAATTACTTCTACTGCATCAGGATACTTTGCTTTCCAGTTCTTTAAGCTTTCTTTATTTCGTACGGTAATAACAGTTCTTCTGTCTATGCGCAGTTTCACAAGGTAGGTGCTACCTTTGATTTCCGCTTTTTTTGGTGCTGCTTTGGCTTTCATAATTTTATTCTTTAGTGATCTCTCTCACAATCTATATATACTGCAAATTAACAAAATAAGTTGCCTTACTAACGTTAATTTATCCCAATAACAAATTCAAAATTGCAGTCTCAAAAGCAGAAAAAACGCCTTTTTGAGGCGTTTTTTCCACGTAAGTTCTATGTATTATTGAATGGTTTACTTAACCTGTTTTATTACGGCAGCAAAAGCTTCAGGGTGGTTCATGGCTAAATCAGCTAATACTTTACGGTTTAACTGTAAACCTTTGGCATTTAGCTTACCCATGAATTCCGAATAGCTTAAACCGTGTTCGCGAACACCAGCGTTAATACGCTGAATCCACAATCCGCGCATGGTGCGCTTTTTGTTTTTCCTGTCGCGGTACGCGTAAGTTAAACCTTTTTCTAATGCGTTTTTTGCAATGGTCCAAACATTACCTCTTGCTCCCCAATAACCTTTTGTAAGTTTTAGGATCTTTTTTCTGCGAGCCCTGCTGGCTACGTGATTGACTGAACGTGGCATTTCTTTTTTTTACTTTTTCTTTGGATAACAGCGTCACTTGTGGTGAACTTACTTACTGTAACCCTGGTTAAACATTTGTTTTTACCGATAAACCCTTAAAGAGCTTGCGTTAGATACACAACATGAATTTCACGTTGTTTGTATCTTCCTTGCTTACAAGTCCGCTCTTAGCTAATCCGCGTTTGCGGTCTTTTTCCTTCTTAGTTAAGATATGACGCTTGTACGCATGTTTTCTTTTGATCTTACCAGTTCCAGTCAGGCTAAAACGCTTTTTAGCGCTGGAGTTAGTTTTCATTTTTGGCATCTGTACGTTTTTTTAAGGATGGCAAAGATATGGATTTAATCGCAAAGGCCAAATATTATTTGGGTAAAATGGCCTTTTTTAGTCCCTTTTCAGGATGCCGGGAAGCAATTATACGGGTTTACGGCGGATATCCTGTATATTTTAGGTAAAAATGCTACCTTGACCCGCTATGAAACGAGTATACTTCCTATTTTTTCTCGCTTTGCTGGCAGCCTGCCAAAAGAACGGAAAACTTCCTCCAATCAATCATGATACCGACCTGGATGGCCCGCAGATAAACGACTCCTCCCTTGTTAACCCTGCAGGTTTTTTGCTTTCTGCCGCAATTCCTCAACCCACGCAAAGCGATCTCGATAAAAAAGTAATTATCGCAGTACATGGGTTTTCTGCCAGCAATTTCGAATGGCAGGAGTTGGCTTCCTGGGCTAAAACCAAAAATGATTTGCTCGTGTCGCGGGTATTACTGGGCGGACATGGGAGAGATTATGAAGATTTCAGAAAGGCAACCTGGAAGGACTGGCAGAAACCCATCATTGATGAATATAACCAGCTCTCTTCTTTAGGCTACCGTCACATTTACATTGCAGCCTCTTCAACCGGTTGTCCGCTTGTTCTGGAGGCGATAAAGGAAAAGAAAATTTCCGGCGGCAATTTGTACAAACTATTTTTTATTGATCCTATTGTCATTCCGTCCAATAAGCTCCTCCCTTTGATACCGCTACTTGGCGGTACTGTCATCAATTACAGCGAAAGTAATATGGAAGCCGGTGAAAACGGCTACTGGTATCGTTTTCGTCCGCACCAGGCACTGCGCGAGTTAAACAAGATCACGCACCATACACGTAAACTGCTTGAAAAAGGTATTACGCTGCCGGCCTCACTCCGGTTAAAAGTTTTTAAATCAGAGCATGATGACGCCGCTGATCCTTTAAGTGCAGCACTTATAGAAAAAGGTGTAAAAGGATGCGAAGTCAAAATGATCGACTCCGATCTGCATGTGTTCACCCGGCTTAAAGGCAGGAATACAATAAGCGATAAGGACAAATCAACGCAACAGCAGGTGTTTGAGGAAATATACAACAGTCTTTAATATGAAAAAGTTTTTTCTTTTTTTATCCTTCATTGGTCTGAGTTACGGTGGTTTTTGCCAGGAGCCGGATAGCAGCCTTCATTTGAGCGCGGGGATCTCGTTTAAAAAATTTGCAGGGTTTTATACAATGAGTGGCGTATGCGCTGAAGTTAGCGGTAAGTGCCTGGCGCGCGAACACCTTGCTCTTGGTCTTAATGTCACCTCCTCCTCTCTGGGCTCTGCCTTCTTCAACAATGGTATTCCGGTAGTGGCAGCCGAATTATATGCGCGCTGGATATTCCGAAAGGAGAAAACAATACAGCCTTTTGCGTTGCTGAATCTTGGATTTGCGAAAGCGTTTGTGAATTCTGATAAATACAGTTCGCTCTCAACATCGGCATTGCTCGTGTCTCCGGAAGCCGGGGTCGCCTGTAGGTTTAAACCAAGGATGCAATTGCAGGGCGGACTTGGTTTCAACTTAAACTCAGGTAACGGATTAAAAGGACCGGGTTTTATTTATCCCATTTGTTTTCAGTTGCGTTTGCTTTACACATTTAAAAATTAAACCAGCCTGTTATTCCATAAATGAAAAGACAATTATTTTTTTTTCTGTTTTTGTTGCAGTTGGGTATCAATGCTCAGCTAAAGGATGTAAAGATCATCATTCCTAAAGAGATCCAGTACAGCTATTACGACCTTATGCAGTTCCTGCCCGGCGAAAAATTCTTCGTGGTGGCCGCTAACGCCCTTTCGGTGTACAATACAGAGACCTGCGAGGTAATTGATGAATACGAGCTCAGTTACGGGGTTAAAAACCTGTCTATTAGTCCTGATGGCAAATACATCGTGTGCGCCATCAGTAACGAGCTACTGGTTTTTTCTTTCGATAATCAGAAAATCCAGTTGCTGTTTAAAGTTCCCACGGCTGATCTCATCAAAGGTCAGCCCAATGCCGAGTACTATGGAGCCATGCCCATTGGTGGCTGTTTTTTTACCGGCAAACCCGATGAGCTTTACGTGAGTGTTAGCGCCTATACAATGTTGTATAACCTGGCAGATAAAAAAATAGTTTCTTCTTTCGCTTTCCCAATTACTGATTATGTTCTGCATGCCGTGCACTATGTGAAAACAAACGAAGCGGTGCTGGCCAAAATCACCGGTACCGTTTCAGCCATTATACGTCAATCGCTCACCGATCTTGCAAAAACAACCACCGTGCTTGTTAATCATCAAAGCATGGCCAAGATCAACATTCGCGATTCGTTGCTTTTTGGTTTTGCGGTGGATAAATATTTTATTCTCGATCTTCTCCACGAAAAAGTCGTGCACGAAGTACGACTACCGCGTTATGATTATACCATGTACGGATATGATAAGAGTACACTTGCTTCAGTAAACAAACGTATTTCCCTCACTAAACCCGATACCGTAAATTTTGCCGCGGATGAATATGTATATGATATTGATTACCTCGCTGCTTCCGGAACGGCTGTGTATGCCACTTCACGAGGACTCAAATTCATTGATCTTAAAACAAAAAAGCTAACGGAATATTACAAAGGCATTGCTACCAATTTAAAATTCTCCGGCAATGGTAACCGCCTGCTTTGCAACAGCTATACAACCTACCGGGCTTTACGCGTTTATGATCCAAAGGGAATGAAACTTATTTCAGAACGGATTGCGATGGGTAATCCAATTACTTCGGCAGATATTAGTCCCGGTAATAAATGGCTGTATACAAATTCTTCCACTTCCGGTTTTTTCTGGGACCTTCGCAACCTCACTAAATATGCTGAATTAAAAGATATTTCGGGTAACGACTCGGCTTACATTCAGAATGTGTTTTTTTTGAGCGACTCAGAAGTAGTTGTAAATTCAGGAAAATACAAATCCTTAAATCTTTCCATCTATAACCTTAACAGGAAAAAATACAAGAAGGTTATAAAGAAAGGTGTTTTCTCGCTGGCCTCCGGATTTATAAACAACGAATTTTATTATTGCGATTACACCAGTCTTCACATTATTAATTTAAAAACGCTCGCCGAAGAAAAGTATACCGGGCAGTTTTCTCTGGCTGCCTCGCCTCTTTACCAGATCATTAATTTCACAAAGAACCTTGTATTTATTCCTGAAGCCAATAAGTATAAAGTCGTGAACCGTAAAACCAAAAAGGTGGAATACGAAAGTGAAACCTGGTCGGTAAACGCACGCGTTATGATCAGCGACGATGATAAATATCTTTACACGTTCAGTCAGATAAAAAAGAAAAAAACCATCAACGGCTATGAAACGGAAATACCAACCAACGCGCTGGTTAAAATAGACATGGTGAAAAAAGAAATTGTAAGGGATTACGCGGAAACCTATTTTCCTTACGACTTTAAAATTAAAAACAACGGTAAGAACATGGGCGTGTGGTATGTGAAGAATGACATGACCAATTACGTTGACAAGCAAGCGGTGTACACGGAGTATGATCTTGAATCGGGCGCCGAATTGTTTACCAAGCCACTGGCCACCACTAAGGACATGATGAGTTATCATTACACGAGCGAAAGTGGAAAGTATTTTGCCTTGCTTGATCCGATGGGCAAGTTCTTTAAAGTTTACAATATAAATGGCGATGAATTGATTGATTTGAGCGAATCCAAATTCACCATTCCGAAATGTTTTTTTATTGAGAGCGCTTCAAAACTTATTGTTACAAGTTCGGTAAATTCTCTTGCAACCTTTGTTGATCTTGAAAAGAAGCAGGTGATGGGCCAGCTGGCAAACGCGAATGATGATAATTTTTTCCTAATCACAAAAGATCTGCATTACCTTGGCTCTAAAGAATTCATCAAAAACATCCGCTTTAAATACCAGAGTGAGATTTATAGTTTCGATCAGTTTGACGCGTATCTTAATCAGCCGCACGAAGTATTAAAAGCATTCGGTTGCTCCGATACTACGCTTATTAAAGCTTATCAAACGGCGTACCTTAAGCGTATGAAAGTTTTGGGGTTGAAGCCGGACGCTAAATTAAATTTCTCGCTGCTGCCTACCATTCAAACAGTGGTAATGAAAGAAACAAAACCCGGCTTCCTGAGTTTTTCAATAGGCGCCAATAAAGGACAAAGCAAACTTGTAAAGCTGACTGTATATAATAACGGAACGTTGGTTTACAATGAAGCGGTTAAAGCGGAACAGCAATCGCGCCTCGATCTGCAGCTCCCTTTCGAAACATCTTCCGGCATTAATAGATTCGAATTTGTGGTAAAGGATGAAATGGGAATTGAAAGTCCGCATATAACCCGGTTTTACAACAACATCGATTTGGTGAAGCCTGATCTTTACTTGGTTGTGATAGCCAGTGAAAAATTCAAGAACAATAATTTTGATCTTGCCTATGCGCTCAAAGACGCGAATGATGTGGCCAACACGATGGTGAATTCAAAATCGTTTAAGAGCGTTCAGGTAAAAAAGTTATTTAATCAAAGCTTTGCGCCCGACTCGGTAAAAAATCTGAATACATTTTTTGCAAAAGCTGGTATTAACGATGTAGTGATGATCTTCTTTGCTGGACACGGTTATCTCGACAGTGATCTGAGTTATTATTTCCCGACTTATTATACGGATTTTTCAGATCCTAAAATAAATTCGGTTGCGTATAAATCTTTTGAAAAATTGTTCAATGGGATGAAGCCCATTCGTAAACTCATGTTTATTGATGCCTGCTTTAGCGGCGAAGTGGATGAGGATGTATTGATAGAAGAAGATAAAAAGAACGGCGAAGGAAAAGATACAACGCGGGCTATTCGCGTGGCCGGAACTATGTTTGCGCAAAGTACAGCCCTTGAAATGAGTAAGACCGTGTTCTCGGACCTCAGGCAGAATTCGGGTGCCACAATTATTTCTTCTGCGGGAGGTACCGAAGCAGCCTTTGAAGGAGAAAAATGGAACAACGGTTTATTTACGCATTGTTTGCTGAAAGGATTAAAAAGTCTGAAAGCAGATAATAATGCAGATAGCAAGATCATGCTCAGCGAACTTCAGAAATACGTATCAGAAGAAGTGTACAAGCTCAGCGAAGGAAAACAAATGCCTACATACAGGATGGAGAATCTGATCTTGGATTATGAGTTGTGGTAAGGGCTAAAAGAAGCCGCGAATTTCACGGATTGCACAAAAGAATTACTTTGAACGGTGTTAAGTTGAGAAATGAAGCGCAGGTTACATGGATTTCAGGAAGGCGCTTACCAGTCGGCTGACGGTTTACGCTGATGACAGAAGGCGTGATGATGTTTACCAGGGGAAAGACACTGATTTTCACGAATTAAACCAAAAGAAATTATTGTTAGCTTAATTACTCAACATCACCGGGAAAAAATTAACTCATAATTTTTTGCGCGCATCTAAGACTTCCCGTTTGTCACTTTTTGAAAAGATAAAAAAATACAATTTTTAATCAATTTTATTTACTCATTGATGGGAAAAGTAATTTTCGTTTGACGATGTTATTTCAAACTTTAATTTCCTTGAGATAAAATTGTAGCCTTCCTGGCAATAAAAAAAATCCTCTGGTCTATACTGCGCTGCCTTAACGCACAGGGTTACGGGTTGCACGCCCTGATGAGGTGTTAAAACTATTAACAGAAAATAAGTGAATTTGCTAATGTGAGAACATTTTCTTCTTCTTGCAGGTACGCGATTTGATACAGTATTTAAAAACAATGTAATATGAAAAAGCTAATAACAATAATAGGAATGGGAGCTATGCTATGTATGGTTCCTGCCTGCAAGAAAAGTGATATTAAACCGCAGGAATTATCAACTACTACTGCCGATGCAAAACAATCACCACAATCAGATCCGCAAACTCAGGACGCAAGCTTGTATGTGATGCTGGCAAGTAAAGGGTGTTCAACTCCGCAAAAAGACTATACATCCGTTATCGTCGATATCAAAAGTGTTAAAGTGTATAATGCCGAGAATGTATGGGTGGAATTGCCTGTCGTTTCAGGTACTTGGGACCTTGTAAGAATGCAGCAGGGAGATATACCGGGCCTTAATATTACCGACAGAAAAAATGTGAAAGCAGGAGCAATTAGCAAAGTGGCTATTACTTTTGGCGACAACAATAAACTTGTATTAAATAATAAACCGGTTTCGTGTTTTAAACTGGGAGCGCAGGAAGTAATAATGAATATTAGAGGTGAAGTTATGGCAGGCAGGGTAAACGAATTGCTCATGAGCATTAATATTTGCGATAACATGAGCACGCAGGTTAATAAAGATGGAACTACCTGTTATATTCTAAAACCCGATATGCAATTCCAGCGCATAACTCAAAAGATGATTAAGTAAATAACATACTAACTATAGAAAAATTAAGAAGAGGCTTAGCCTCTTTTTTTTGCATTGTATTTTACAAATACCAGATGGTACGTAATTTGTTCTGGACAATGTATGAAAATTGCCACATACAATGTAAACGGTGTTAACGGAAGGCTTCCGGTGCTACTCCGCTGGCTCAGCGAATCACAGCCGGATGTAGCCTGCCTTCAAGAACTCAAAGCACCCAGTGAAAAATTTCCGGAACAGGCTATATTCGAAGCGGGTTATGCTGCTGTGTGGCATGGACAAAAAAGCTGGAACGGGGTGGCAATTCTAGCAAAAAAAAAGTACGCGCTTACCGAAGTGGGGCGTGGATTACCGGGAGATCCTGAAGATGAACAAAGCCGTTACATCCAGGCAAAGGTGAATGGCATCCTAATCGTTTGCCTTTATCTTCCAAATGGTAATCCTGCACCGGGGCCAAAGTTCGATTATAAAATGGAATGGTTCAAACGCCTTAATACAAAAGCAAAAAGTCTTATCAAATTAAAAACGCCCGTGATCCTCACAGGTGATTATAACGTAGTGCCAACTGAACTCGATGCGTATAAGCCTGAGCGTTGGGTAAACGATGCAGTGTTTTTTCCGGAGCCTCGCGCGGCTTATCGGCGTCTATTGAAGCAGGGTTGGGTGGATGCTATCAGGCAACTACACCCCGATGAAAAAATATTTACCTACTGGGATTATTTTCGCAATGCATTTAATCGGGACGCGGGCATACGCATGGATCACTTTTTATTGAGTCCGCATTTTAAAGATAGGCTTAAATGCGCTGAGGTAGACCGTCATGTTAGGGGCTGGGAAAAAACAAGTGATCATGCGCCTGTCTGGATAGAGATATCGGAGAAGTGATTTAAGAATTTAGAAATCCGTCTCCAGCACAAACTGTGTTAATGTCTGTCCGTTTTTAAAAGCGTCGCCCATGGTATTATTAAAATAGGCAAAGACCGTTTTTCCCTCTTTGATCCATTCATTCACATAGGTGGCATACTCGTATAAAAACGATTCGGAATAACTGTCGCGGTAATTTCCAGTTGGTCCGTGAAAGCGTGCATATATGAATTCCGTTGAATGATCGATCATGGGCGTTACTGATTTTGGAATATCCTGAATTACCAGGCCGGCATTGTATTTTTCGAGCATACTGTAAATTTCGTTTTGATACCAGGATTTGTTTCGAAACTCCACAGCAATTCTCCAGCCTGCGTCCTGGTTGTTTTCTGCAAGGCACCGCAACAATGCCTCTAGCTGCATGATATGCGTTCTTCCAAGACTGGGTGGAAACTGGACCAATACACAACCTTTTTTATTTCCGGCCCCTGCTATTGCGGTGAAAAATTTTTCCACATCTTCTTCTTTAAATTCAAGATCCTTAACGTGTGTAATTTCTTTCCAGAGTTTGAAAGTGAATTTAAAATCTTCAGGAACCGACAACCTCCATTTTTCAACTGTTTTTGCCATGGGCAGTTTGTAAAACGTACTGTTTATTTCAATACTGTTGAAGAAGGTGGAATAAAAGGTTAGCCTGCTGGAGTCTTTATGTTCCTCCGGATACTGGTACTTTGGCATGGGAAGCTGCAGGCCACTGAGACCAGAGAAAAATTTACTAAAAATGCTGTTTGGGTCGCGGCTCATGCATTAAAAATATAAAGATGTGTGCCAGCAATAAAAAATCCCCTCCGGCCGAGCCGAAGGGGATTTGTAAAAGGGAAGTATTCTTATTGCTTGATTATTTTTTGAGAATGAACAGTTCCGTTGCTGATCAACTTAACAATGTACAAACCTGCAGGTAATCCGCTGATGTCGAACTTCACGGTGTTATCCTGAATGTTTGTTTGTGAATGAACCACTTTGCCCATTACATCGTACACCATGATATCTTTGGCATCGTCAACAGTAGTGTTTACAGTAAACAAACCATTACCAGGATTAGGAAGTACAGTTAACGCGTCAAAATGATTGTTGATGGTTGAGGTATTCGCCAGTTTGCTTTGAGCAACCGGTAATTCACACTCTGTAACCGCAACTGTTTCGTTAATGGTTGATAGAATAACGCGGGCGTTGTAAACTGCATCACCACCTTCATAAGGACATTGAGTTGCAATTTCCTTAAGAGAAGCAATTTGTTTTGCGCTAAGGGCTTGTTCTTTGCGGATTGTAAGTAGAGCTGCAAAAACATCTTTGTAGTTTTTCTCAACGTTATTAGCAGGAACAATAGAATTTAATAAAGTTTCAGCTGATTGTATTACCAGTGTGTTACCGGTTAGCATATCATTCAGGTCGCTGATCTTAGCGATGTTGGTGCGTGACATATCTTTAGAAAAATTAGTTAGATCGGTTCTTGTTTTAAAGGATTCGTCAGACTTCATCATCGTATAAAGATCGTACTTGCTCATCCATTTTGCAGTTTCTTCAAAAGCAGCGAATGCCATTTGATCATCAGCAACTTCGTTCCACTGGTCTGCGCCAGGGTTAGTTAGCCTGTAACCGGAAAGAGTAGCGCAGGAAGCGTAAGAGATAGCCGAGTAGCCTGGGGCTGTTGAAGAGGCGCCACTAACAATACCTGTCGGATACATGCTTCCACCAACAAACGATGTAGAAACAGGAGGGCCATATAAATAATGTTGTGAGTTTACACCGTTAGAAAAGTATGAGTAAAGGTGATTGGTGAAAGTACCTTCCCATTTGTTTTCTGTTGCACGGCATGCTGTAGCTGAACCTAACTGATAGCCTGTTGTTCCGTAGTTAAGAAGGAATCCATCGTAGTTGTTCATCATGTGATTTTTTGCTGTTTCTGTACCTAAACAGTTACCGCCAAAAAATAATCCTCTGCCAATGTTCTCAACCGAATTGTAGGTAACACGTGAGTTCACGGATGATTCAACGCGAATACCACTTTGCCATGTTACTGAAGATCCTGCCCCTTGAACCGTATTGGATAAAGTGATCTGTGAAGGACAGGTAGTCATTAAAATTCCGTTTCCGGGATTGCTGCTTCCAAGATCGCTTAGTGCGCTCACTTTATTCTGGCTCACATAAGGACTTGTAAAGTTGGTGATTTTAATTCCTGTTAAAACGCTGTTGATGGTATTGCTGTTAACGGTTAGCATTGGTATGTTCAGGCCGCTTAAGGCAGTGTTCTCAACTGAAATAGCTGTGCTGTTTGGCTTTGGCGTTACGATGGTTGTATTAAAAGTATTATTAATTGCATTAAACGTTTTGCTTCCCTGATTACCGGATGCATGAAGACCCCATGCGCAATCGTTAATGGTATTGTTATTGAAATCAAGCTGGTTGTCAGCATCAATGCAATAGTGCATGTTGGCGGCTTCGCCGAGGTTAGTAAAGGTATTACCAATAATACTCATGTCCTGGTTGTTGGTTGCAAAAATTCCGAAAGCGGAATTGGCAAATGTATTCTTCTGGTATGCGTTGGCTGTGCCGCCGATCACTAAAAGTTTTTCTGGAGAAGGAGAATTATTATTTGTACTTACTACACAACGGCCAAGGCCTGATCCGGTATAAGTAATGTTGTTAAAGAAATTGTTGTATAGTTTTAAACCAGAACGTGTGTTCACAACGCCTTTATCCATGTTGTTAAAAGTGTTTGTTTGAGCTGCAAGGTCTAAACCAACATTTACCTGCGCGTTATCATTTATCTCAATGCCTGTTGAAGTTCTTTTTCCAACATAAGGAGTGATCAAACAATTAGCAGGAACTCCGGACGTGTTTAAGCAACTGATGGTGCTGGCTTTTATAACAGCCGGATGCGGCGATGCAAATGTTTCGATAAGAATATTGCGGAAATTTGCATTTAACTTCGAGTTATTGCTAATGGTGAATGGAGCTCCATTTTTGGAATCAATGGCCAGTTTCG
>JACDDR010000053.1 GCA_013816895.1 Bacteroidota bacterium | reverse complement strand
TTCAGGTATGCAAGCATTCTCTGAAATTCCTTTCTTTCATCCTTTGCTGCACTTTCATAAGTACCGCCAAAATATTCCCGTACAATTAGTTTATGTTTTTCTGCGTATTCATTTGCGCCTTTCATTTGAACTTCCAAACTAAGGCCATCCATTTGCTTTGCACTTGATACACGGGTGTATACTACACATTCGTTTGTTTCTATTCGGGTAGTTTTTTTTCCTTTTCCGAAAATTTTAAATAAGTGATTTGTTTCCATGATTATTTTTTTAAGCTGCGTTAGTGAATTGTTCCGGTGGTTCAGTAGACAGCTCTCTTACATTGTCGTTTTCTTTTTCAGTTGGATTTGTTTTTGAATACAACTGATAAGCAACTTTGCAAAATGCTTTTACCTGTTCCAGAACTTTTTTTAATTTCTCTTCCGAGATTTTTTCTTCTAAAAGAGCATTGGCTCTTTCAAGATTTAGTTCATTCACCTGCTTAATCATGGCTCACCTTTTTAAGAACATTTTTGTTTCCCAGCATTTCAAAGAACCTTTCAAAAAATAGGGTTTCCCCTGCATTTGATTCTAAATTACTTACTTTCTTGCACATATAAAAGTCTTTTTATTAACTCCCCAAAATGCCTGATTTTACTGGTATTTTGGGGAGTGTTGGGTTAATTAATTTATTTATTGAGTTAATCTTCTTCTGTTCCTTCTTCCCTATTCTCAGAACCAATATGGTCTTCGATCAGTTCAAGTATTTCCATTATACTTTCTCTTTGCTCATGGGCATATTCAAAACCAACAGTAATGCAATCCTCATTATTGGCTCGGCCTAAAATGGTTGCTTCTATGTCGCTGTTCTCGATGATTTCTGCGGTATCTGCCATTACTTCCTGTGGGACGTTTAATTCAAGATACCTTTTTGCGGTTTTTTCTTTCTTTGCCATTCTTATTTATTTTATAAGTGTTAATACTTTACATTTTTCAGATTGTTTCTTTTCTAACAATGCTGCCTTCTCCTTTTTTCTTTCCTCGATGAGAGCCAAAGCTTTCTCCCAACATGCCTCTCTTTCCTTGTGGAGTAAATAAACACTAATCAGGATTTCTAAATAAAATTGCACCCTGTATGCTTCTACTTTTAACTGTTCTTCGTTGCTCATATATTTTGTTTTAATTGTTATTGTTTTTTATTTTTTTGTATTTGTCTTCTGAGTTCGTTTGTTCCTATTAGGAAGGTGAACGGTTTTTGATTGTATTTTTCATGGTTGTTTGTTTTTATTTGTCATGCCGCATTACGGCGTTCTTCATTTTTAATTGCTGCCAAACGTGATTGCCAATCGGAGTTTTTACTTTTTTGTTTTCTTTCTGACTCTTCCTCTGTTTTTTCTTCTTGGAAATAATTTTTTTCAATAAAATCCATTTCGCTGAATCTCATAGCAGGAGCGTATTTTATCATTTGAAGCCGTAGGGCAATTAACCTTGACTTGAGTTCTACCGACAAATTAAATTTTGGTTTCTCTATATAAGTGTTTCTTGCAAGAGCATTCAGTTTTACGCAAAGTTCTTTTATGAAGTCCTTATTGGGATAATTCTCAGGCAGGTTTCTGAAGGCACGGCTTCTTACGAGCTTATTAAAGGCATCGGTAAGGCAGAGCAATGTTTGGCCGTCAATCCTACTGAAATTACTAAGCTTAATCATGCTTTCTATTAAGCAACGTAAACGTACATTGATCCAGTTAACGCTGATAATCTTATCAATGCTCCAATGCCTTACAGGATTAGTAAATAAATAGGCTGTGTTATTTGCCTCATAATTACTTTCTACTTTTTTTTGAAGTGTCGATTCAATCCATTTAAATTTGGGTTCTGGTATCTGTTCATGCTCAGGTTCTTCCTCATGTTCTGCTTCATTTTCATTTTGCGAAGGATTCTGTTTTTCTATCTGTTTAAATTTTAGCTCAAGTAATTCGTGTTTTAACTGTTTGATGCGTAAAGTTTCTGAGCTTGCTGTGTTTTCGGCTTCATCAGTTTCTTCTATTTCCGGCTCTTCGCCTTCTTGTTCTTCTTCTTCATTCTCAGGTTCCCCCTCTTCTGAACCATCGCTATTCTCTAAAATTTTCTCGGTGCTTTTGAATGTATTTATATCTTCTTCGCTGGCAAGTTCATCTTCATCAAGAAGTAGTACGAATTTTACCTGATGGGTGTTTTGTGTTGGCATTGCCTGTTTTTCAACTTCATTGTGTTCTTTACCTGATAAAATAGGTTTAGCGGTTTGGGAGTTTGTCAAGGTCAAAACATCGGCATAGATGCTTTTATCAATTGCCGTATTTTGCTGTTCGTTCTTTTTTATTTCAGCAAGCGTAAAAGACGATGCAGAATTTACCTGTTTCGTATTTTGCGTATTATCTGAATTACTATTCCTTGCGGTAACATATTTTACGGTAAGAACCTTACAGGCATTACAGTAATTTATTTTCGCTTTGTCTTCAGTTGTATTGCTTATAACACCATTAAAGGTTGAAGGATTGCAAATCAATTTTACTTTTACGTTTGGAATTTCGTGTTTTACGTTTTCACTTTCCGTTAAAGCCGTTGTTTCGAGTTTTACATTTAGGCTATCGTATTTTACGTTAAGCTCTTTCTTTACGCTTTCAATAGCCTGATTAAATTTCTGCTCCATGCTTGCCATAAAACCGTTGAGCATAGCCTCCATCCTCTTCTCGTTGAAGTCAGGTTCTGAAATTGCTTTTATCGGATCGCTTTGCTTTATGCCTTTTACGTTTGGCATTTCTGAAACGTTTTTTACGGTTTCTTTTTTCGCTTCGTCTTTTACAATAGTTTGCGGAAAAGCATATTTTACGTTTTGCAACTTTACGGGCAATGGCGTTATGTATTTTATGTTATCCGTTTCCTGTGTTGTTGAGAAAACCATACCGTTGCGCTTAAAGTAAGCGAGCTGCTTGCAGTTTGGGCTGCAATATTTTTTATTGTTACGGTTTGTCGTAAAATGCGTTCCGCAGTATAAACAATTCTTTTCCATGACGTATTTTATTTTTACTGGTTATCTTCTTCCTCTTCATCCATAAAAAGTGTGTTATCACTTAACAGACCTTCCATGTACTCGCTGTACTCTGTTAATAGTGTCTCTATATTTTCCTTTGTGGCCTTGCTGTTGTTTGTATCGGTATAATACACTTGCAGGATAATAATGTTTTCTTTTTCTTTAATGCCTTCTATTTGATGCTTGATCTTATTTCCGAACAGGATGCGTAAAATATCCATCAGTAGATCCTGTGGTATTTTATAGCGTTTTGTGTTTTCGTTCTTTTCCATTTTTTATGTTTCGTTATTGGTTAATACATTATTGTTTAATCGAGGTATGCTGTCTTATACGTTTTGCTTTTTGAGGTTGGGGTAGTTAGTAATTGCGGTGGCATTATACCTAAGCCTGCAATATTATTTTCCTGATCTCCCTCGGTAAGCTCCTTTAGTTTTTTGTGCTTCTTCTTTAGCTTATGATAATCTTCCTCCTGAGTTTTTTTATCAGTTTCCAGTTTTAGATTTTCCGCTTTGAATTTTTCTACTTCTTCCTTTAGCCCTTTTATCCTAAAGAAGCACCAAATGAGCGCACCTGCTCCGAGAAGAAGTGTTACGGGGCTTAACAGGATTTTTAATACTACCCCCATAAGTTTGTTATCGCCCGCTATGGTTTCGGCGGCTTTAGCCCATGCAGATATTTCACTATCCGTACCTGCAAGTTTTGGGGTTTGCTTTGGCTGATCTTTTTTCTCAGCCGCTTCTTTTGTTTTTTCGTTTGGTTCTGCCATGACTTCCTTTTTAGTTGTTTTTCTTTAAGTTTCAGGCTATAAAGGTCGCTATACCTAATGAGGCAGGGCACCAACTTGGAGGAGGCTTGGAGTAAATAAATCCTAAAGTGTTGAATGTAAGGGAATGGTAAAATACGAAAGGGCGGTATTTTACACCGCCCTAATCGTATTATCCGTAAAAGCCGGAAAATGTTATTTGCTTTTTTTCTTTTTGATTTCGGTTTGTTCTTCTACATACTGCTCATAGGCATCACGTATTTTATCGAAAATAGGAGGCTGATAATCTTTGTTAGCTCTGTGGATACTGGACGAATGATTCGCTTGCCAGCCCTTCCCGAGATCAATTTTAAACACCCCTGCGAGGCTTTCTACTATTTTGGTAATCTCTCCATCTCCTCCATTGATAAATCCCGCCTTATGGAGGCCGTAGATAAGTTGTACAAATTCATTCTTATTATCTTTTTTGCCTGTCCATGTAACCGCATAGGAAATTGGTGTGTCTTTTTCGGAAATGGTTTTCGGCTCATCAAACATAAGGGGCAAACGCTTTTGTATTTCACGGTAGGCAGTATCCCTGATTAAAAACTTCATCAGCTTTCTTTCATTCAATGCCAGTTTTTTTAGATTCTGTTCTTCTTCGCTCAAATACAAAGTGATCTTTTGACCGTTCTCAATTCTTCTGAACGGTAGTTCATCATCTATTTCCCCGAAGGTCTTACGAAGATGATCAAGAATGTCGCTTATATTTTCGCCCCTCTTATACCAGTCTAAAAAATGAGTAAGTAATTTTCCTTTCTCTATTTCAAGAAAAGTGAAATCTATCATAAAGTCCGTGCCTTTTTTTAATTCTTCTTTGATAAACTCTTTATCCTTTGCCCGCTTATAACGGGATAGATAATTTTTTTCAATAGCATTCGCATAACGAACAACCAATTCATCAAACACCTGATTCAAATCTTTTTTCATAGTAAAAACTTAAAGACCAAAGTACAAATTTCCTTGCTATTATTATTATTAGGGCATTTTGGAGTTCTTTTTTATTAATTTCCCAAAGCCGTTTTTGGCTATCCTAATTAGCACATTGATTTTTGCAAGAACAGAGCAAACCAAAAGAGCTTAATAGTAATGCATTCAAATAATGTGCTTCGCACCCTTGTAGAGCATCCCGCTCTGGGCAGTCAAAAGGGCAAGGTCTGTGGCAGAAAGGCAATTTTTTTAATAATTTTACGTTCTTTAAATTCTATTTGTTCATGTTAATTAAATCAATAACTTTAATCAAATAAATATTCCCGATGAAAAAACAACTCATTATTTTAACACTCATTATTTTAAGCCACTTTGCCAATGCAATCGGCGATTCCTGTTCTGTTGCAATTCCAATGCCCTACTCAGCAAATTCTAACATTTCAGGCAATCTTACATTCAATGGTCAAACATGGTTTTCTTTTGTTCCACTTACGTCAGAAGTTCAAATTAAACTAACGAACTTAACTCCTAATGGCGGTCATGTTCATGATCTTATTTTATTTGAGGGATTTTGTAATCCTAAAAATTTCATAGTAGGTAAGGATAGTCGTAACGACTCTGTGCTTAAAATACAAATGCACGACTTGGTTGTAGGATTACCTTATTATATTTTAGTTATGGGCGACCGAACGGAGTGTATAAGATGTACAGCTGGTGGCGCAATGTTTAATCTTAATGTAAAAAGTATTGCTCCTCCGGTGCAAACTACAACAAACAATGTAGTTTTTTTAAATGGGCAACCTTCTCACATTAAAAACGAAGTTATAATTCGTATAAGTAAGCTCTATTTAAAAATGAATGCTATAAATAATCTTAGTCAGCAAGATAAACCTATAACAGTATTTGTTGACCCTGCAATGATACAAAGTATGGCTAATAAAATATACAACGGTGACAATATTGGTCTCGGTAAACTTCATTTTAAAAGAGTATATCCAACGTTAACCGCCAATGATACGATTTCAATAAGTAGGCAAGGTCAACAGGTTCGCATTCCTGACTTTTGGGAAACGTTCATTCTTACAATTCCTGACACAATGAAAATGTTTAAGACCTGCAGGATATTAAGCGATATAAATGGAATTCGTTATGCCGAACCTAATTGTGTTTTTGTAAATACAAGCGTACCAAATGATCCTTTCTATTCTGCTTTTCAACCAAACCTTCACCCAACAAGTACTTGGCCAAATGCTCATATTAATATTGAAGGTGCTTGGGATATAGAAACAGGGAAATCATTTATAAAAGTTGGCGTGTACGATACTGGTATAGATCAAACTCATTCCGAATTAAACGGTGGTAAAGTAGTTTCGGGATATAATTACTATGCTAATACAGCTCTTTCTGCTCCTTATGATATTGATGACCACGGCACTGCTTGTGCAGGAATTATTGGTGCTTTTAGAAACAACAATAACAATATTGCAGGCATAGCCGGTGGCGACGCGTCTACAAGTAATACAGGGTGTAGTTTAGTTGATATGAAAATTGCGAAAAATAGCTCTACCTATTCTTCCCTTTCCACAATTTCTAATGCCATCCTTTCAGGTGCGACAAGTTCTCCAAATGGTCAGGGCTTGCATATAATGAATCACAGTTGGGGCAGCCAACAAAACAGTGTGAGTTTACGACAGTCAATACAAAATGCAACCCAAAATGGAGTAATCATTGTGGTAGCTAAAGGTAATTTTCCAGATACTTCTCCAATTGATAATTTAATATTTCCTGCTTGTTTACAAGATGAAATGGTTATATGCGTTGGTGCAAGTGGTACTAACGGGGAATGGAAAACAGTTGGAAATGGAAATATAAGCGATGCAGATGATAATAATTTTCAATCAATGATAAAGAATGGAGTCGATTTAATCGCACCAGGCACTAATACCCTTGTTAGGACAACTAAAGCAACAACAAATGGTTTTATGACTTTTCACGGCACCTCCGCTGCTGCCCCTCATGTTTCGGGCGTGGCCGCATTAATGTTAAGCCACGTTAATCAACCTTTTCCTACCTTATCTAACTTCGCCATTGAAGATGTCGAAAACATTTTACAATTGAGTGCAACCGATAAAGCGGTTTCACCCCAAACAGTGGGTTACGATGATTATTCAGGTTTTGGTTTACTTAACGCAGGTGCTACTATGAATAATATAAAAAGTCCCGAATATAAAGTACAACACTTTGGGGTAAATCAAAACGCTTCAACTTCAAAAGTTCAAACTAAAGTAGCTACTCATATTCAAATAGTTTTAACCGAGCCATTTCAAGGTTTACCGGCGGGTACATATTATGGCGATAAATATGAAGAAACTTTTACTTTAAATTATACACTTTCTTCTCCCAATGATGTAATCATTACGGCTTGGCCTCGATTTAGTTCAACTTTGGGTTGGTTTCCTTCTGGCCCCCAGACTTCAAATAACTTTTGTCAATTGGTTTCTTACACAAATAATCAAGCAATTTTAAAAACATGGTCTTATAATATATTATACGATCAACTTGGTCACATCTTGGCTGACCCTTGGTATCCATCTCAAAACAATCAAAAAGTTGCTTTCTCACTTTATACTTATAATCAAACTCTTGTCGGCCTTCATGAAAAAAACAAAGATGGATCTTCGATTTTAAATGTTTATCCTAACCCGGCAACCAATAACGTTACTGTAAATCTTAATTTATTAAAATCACAATCTATTTCCGTTGATTTATATGACATTCAGGGTAAATTAATAAAGAGTGTAACTAAAGGTAAAATTTCAGAAGGCTCTCATGCTTTTAATGTTCCCTTAATTGATGTTGCTGAAGGAGTTTATATTTTCAAAGTTGTTTCTGAAGATGCGAGTTTCGAAAAGAAATTAGTTGTAATAAAATAGCAATAAAAGAGTAGAGGAAAAAAGTATCCTCTACTCTTTTTAAAATAATTAAAACAATAGATGTTAAAGTCTTTAATAATATAATTATGAAAAATCTAATATTCATTGCCTTGTTAATCTATTCCTCATCATCATTTAGTCAACAAGATTTTGGCATCAAGGTAAACGGTGGAGTAAGTCAAATTACTGCTAAAATCAATTCAAGCGGCGATATTGTTACACAAAAATTTTATTTTTTACCATCTTTCCAAGCTGGTTTTTTATATCATCTTCATCTCGGTAAGAAATCTCTCTTAGGCACAGAAATACTTTTCATGCAAATCGAAGGTAAGGAACATATGCAAACTCAGGATATTGATTCCTATGGTAATCCAACAGGTTTTATTACTACAACAGATATCTCACGTCACATTTCTTATTTAAGTATTCCTATTTATTATGGTTACAAAATAAAAAAATTCAGTATTAATTTTGGCTTTCAAGTAGGCATACCAATTAAAAGTAGTGCAAGATATAAAACAGAATATGTTTATAATGGTGATAAAATAATATCCGATGATAATTACAATAGTTTGCCTATTGATAATTATGATTTCGGAACCAAAAGCGGTTTAATGTATAATCTTTCGAAAAAATTTACAATCGAAACAACATATTATTACGGGCTTAATAACATTTATAAATCCAATCAAATTTTCTCTGCTAATATATTGCCAATATTTACAATGAAAATTCAACAATTCACTTTCGGTATCATTTATAAATTTTATTCACGCGAAAAGAAAACTTCCTCATAGTTCTGGAATCCATTAAAGTGTGCGATAAATTGATGAATAAAAAACTATTAAATTTATTAAAAAAAATAAAAACATGAAATCAAAAGTATCCTCATTAACAATTGCCTTGTTCATTCTCTGTACCATTCAATCCAATGCTCAAACAACAGCAATGAATTTCAATAGAAACGATTGTAATGGTAATCCACATAATCTGTTTAATGATCTTAATTCAGGTCAAGTCGTTATTTTAGAATATTTCATGACAAGCTGTAGTGCTTGCCCCGCAGCAGGTCAAACGTTGGAGTCATTGAAAGCAAATCTTTTGACACAGTACCCGGGTAAAATTAAGTCTTATGCCATCGCATTTAATAACACGTATTCATGTGCTACTGTTAAGAATTGGGTAACATCAAATGGGTTTACTTCATTTCCAATGGATTCCGGCGCTACTCAAGTAGCTTATTATGGGGGAATGGGGATGCCAACGATAGTAATTGCAGGAGGAGCCACGCATCAATTGCTTGGTTCGCCATACATTGGCTTTAGCACGAATGACACCACTCAAATGGCTGCCAATATCCGCAATTTTTTAGGTACTCAGGTGGGTATCAAAGAAAACTCTTCACTGATCACTAAAATTAAAATTTATCCAAATCCTGCTTCTACTGAGGCCAAAATTGAATTTTATTTGCAAACAGAAGGAGATGTCAAAGTGGAAATTCTTGATATTACTGGAAAAATGATATCAATTGTTATTAATGAAAAAGCACCTTCAGGACAATACACACGGATGCTGTCTTTACAAGCTCTTCCGGTTGGAAACTATACTGTTAAATTTACCGCAAATGATTTTACCGCCACCCGGAAATTAAACATCGTTAAATAGACTCTGAAAATGTCTGTGAGAATACAAATTGCTTTCGCACTTATATTAAATTTAATCAGTCAGATCAATAGTCAGACTGCTTTGTATATTCCAGATACCTTAAGCGGAACTAATTTTAGTTTAACTGTTCAAACTGGGACTAAACAGTTCATTGGAAGCAATAATACCCCGACCTATGGATATAATGGCAATTTTCTTGGACCTACTTTAATTATAAATAAGGGTGATAGTATTACATTTAATGTAAAAAACACACTAACTCAGGCAACTACTGTTCACTGGCATGGGTTTCATGTTGCCCCAAAGAATGACGGAGGTCCTCATCAAATAATAAATGCTGGTGCAACTTGGAGTCCCTCTTTTAAAATGAGAAATGAGGCTTCAACATTCTGGTATCACCCTCACGGGACAGGAAAAACTGAAATACAAATATCTAAAGGATTAGCGGGTATGATCATTGTCAGAGATAGTACAGAAAGATCTTATACACTTCCCCGAAGATACAATGTTGATGACTTTCCCTTAATTGTGCAGTCAAGGGTTTTTGATGTATTCTATCAGGTTTCTACTGCTACTCACGAGGATAGCATTAATATGGTAAATGGTACAATAAAACCTTTTCTACAGGTTCCTAAACAGGTTGTCCGCTTGCGGTTATTAAACGCAGCAGCAGATCGCACTTATAATTTCGGACTGTCAGACAATTCGAGCTTTTATCTTATCGCAAGTGACGGAGGGTTATTATCGCAGCCTTACCAAACAAACCGAGTAAGATTGTCTACCGGTGAACGTGTGGAGATCTTAGTGGATTTTAATAATTATAATATTGGTCAACAGCTTTACCTGAAAAGTTATGCATCAGAACTTCCAAAAGGTATAATCGGGGCAGATTCAGTAGGGACAGCTAACATTGCAATTTCAGAAGGATATTATTCAAACCCTTTGAACGGGGTTAACTTTAATGTTCTGCGCTTCGACGTGATTGCTCAGGCATTGAATCCAGTAACTATAATACCTACAGCTTTTTCGCCCAAAGTACCATTGTTAGAGGCAGGAACTAATGCGTATAGAAAAATAAAATTCACTCCCGATACTGTTACAAGTGGACAACAGGGAAAAGTGGACGGGCCTTTCTTAATGAATAATAAGCCATTTAATATGGATTCCATTAATGTGAAAACCTTTTTAAATAAAAAAGAGGTTTGGACCTTAGTTAATAAAACAATGGTAGCTCACCCATTTCATATTCATGACATACAATTTTTTATTCTGGATATAAATGGAAATCTGCCTCCCTTACAATACCAAGGATTAAAGGATGTGATACTTGTGCAGCCTAATGACTCGATTCGTTTCATTGCAAAGTTTACAACATTTGCAGATAACAACGTTCCTTATATGTATCATTGCCATTTGCTTCATCACGAAGATGACGGGATGATGGGGACATTTTTGGTTCAGGACCCGAATACAATTGGTATTAAGGAAAGTAACATAAATCAAGAACTACTTGAAATATTTCCGAATCCTTCTAATGAGAAAATAATTCTTAAAATAACAAATGAATACCAGCATGAATCTATTGAAAGTATTTCAATATATAATTCATTGGGCATGCTTATCCTCATCTATGATAGTATAAAATCAGATCAACATGAAATAAATGTAAGCTCTTTGCCAGTTGGTTTTTACACGCTAAAAGTAAAAGTTCGGGGACAGGACTTGAAAATTAAATTTGTAAAAGAATAAAATGAAAAAGAATTATTCAGTTATATTTATCGCAGCAATCGTTTGCTTTTTCTCATCGACTCTCTTTGCTCAGAAGAGGGATATTCTACATTTAGCGCCTATATCACATATTACATAATAATGTACTAAATTAGTATCAAAATTAAGACTTAGGTTGTAAATGAATTTCGAACAAGTAAAAATACTCCTCAAGAATTCACCTACGGTAAAAATACTACGTTCAAACAACGCAGCTTTGATTATTTCTTTTTTGCATAGTCAGTTTAAAGAAACCAACGAACAACCTATTTCAAATTCAATATTAGTTCAGAAACTTGCTGACTATCTTGACGAGTTAAGCTATCAAGAAGAAGATGAAAATGATTTGAATAATTTGAATTTAGATTCGGTCGACAGGGCAAGACAATATATTGAGCAATGGACTGAAGAGAAGTGTCGATATTTAAGCAACTACACTGATGAGAATACAAAGGAAGTGATGAATGTGCCCACCAAGCACACTTCAAGGGTTTTTCAGATTGTGGAACTTCTGAAAGACAGAAAATTGGTTGGAACAGAATCAAAGTTTAAAGACATTTTCAAAAAGCTAAAAGAATTAATTTACGAAAGCATTGAAGACCCGGCAAAGAAAATTGAGGAATTAGAAAAAGATAAAGCAAAAATTGAAGATGACATACGAAAGATTAAACGAGAGAAAAGGGTAACGCCATTTGAGAATTATCAAATAAAATCAAGGTTTGATGATGTAAGTAAACTTACGCATGAGTTAATTGGAGACTTTAAGGAAGTTGAAGAAAATTTCAAAACTATTGTACGAACCATTTATGAAAAGCAATCTGACACATCGCTTTCCAAAGGTAAACTTCTTCAGTTTACTTTTGATTCGCTTGATGAGTTGAAGGAAACCGACCAAGGCAAAAGTTTTTATGCTTTTTACAATTTTTTACTTGATGACATAAGCCAGGAAGAATTAAAGATATTAGTGAATGATGTTTACAAAATACTTGAGGACAGAGGAATTGAATACAATGAAAAGTTTTTGCGTAGAGCAAAAACTATATTGCATTTGTCGGGAAGGAAAGTTTGGGATTCAAACAAATTGTTAGCGGAGAAACTAAGCAGAGTAATTTCTGAAAAGAATTTAGAAGAACGAAAAAAAGCAAAGGAAACAATAAACATAATTAGAAACCTTGCCTTGCAAATGGTTGACAAAACATCTTCGCTTGAATCCTACATTACTATTGAAGGGGATGCAATTCTTAATTTGCCAATGGAAAGAAAGTTAGGCGAAGAACAAATACTTTCAGAGTTTAGCGAACAACCAAAAACAGCAGAGAACAAATTTGATTTATATTCCTTACTGAATCTTGTCAATACAAAACACATTAACCGAAAGGAATTATTAAACAATGTAGAAAAAATATTGAATGAAAAAAATGTGGTTACCCTGCAAGAAGTGTTGAAGGAATATCCAGTTTCAAAAGGATTAGCAGAAGTGTTGGGCTATATTTCCTTAGTGCAGACAACAGATAAATTCTTCATTAAAGAAAACGAAACCGAGTATTTAAAGTTTGATTTTGAGAATGAGAAATATTTAAAAGCACCGCAGGTAATTTTTAGTAAGTAATGGACAGAACGCCAACACACGAACCTTATGCTCATGTAATAGTGAAACTATTGCAAGATACTCTGTATGACGAAAATGAAAAAGTTTGGAATGATTTGTTGCAATATCAAATTCCGATTACTCAATACTTTAACAAAATTGCGATTGATTTAATCGTAGAAAAGGAAGACGGTTATTCTTACTTGAAACAAATTGAAATTGACGATGAAAAAAACACAATCGGACTTGTAAGAAGAACTCCATTGAAGTATGAGTCATCTTTGATTTGTGTTTTCCTTAGAGAAATGTTAGACGACTTTGAAACAAATAATGTTGATCAGAGAAACCTTTATTTAACTCACAAGCAGTTGAAGGAAACAATAGAATTATATTTCAAAGAGAAAGCAAACAAAGTAAAGTTGTTTGCAAAGTTTGACAGCTACATTGATACGATAGTTAGTCTTGGTTTTTTGAAAATTATTAGTAAACCAGAAAATTCAAAAGACGAAACACGATACGAAGTGAGAAGAATTATTAAAGCCAAAATCACAAACGATGTTTTAGAAAACTTTAAAAAGAAACTTGAACAAGATGTATAGTTTATTCAGCACCAAAACCGACGAGGCAGGTTATCGCTTGCAATATTTTGAAGTTTTCAATTGGGGAACTTTTGACAAAGAAATTTTTAAAATCTCCCCTCAATGCAACACTACTTTAATCACAGGTGCAAACGGTTCAGGCAAGACAACCTTTATACAAGGACTGCTTACTCTAATTGTTCCCGAAAAGCGATACAGGTTTTATGAACATCAACGAACAGAGGAAAGTTATGTGTTGGGAGAATATGGTGATATTGAAACGGAAACAGGCAGACAAATTCAAAGATTAAGAGAAGAAAAAGAAAATGCCTTTTCAATTCTACTTGCAACCTTTAAAAACGAAGAAAAATTTGTAACGCTAATTCAAGCAAGATGGTTTTCTGGAAGCGAAATGAAACGGAAATATTTAATTGCTTTTAAACCGTTGACAATAGAAGGCGACATTCTACCCTTTAATGCAAATGGTGATTGGCTTAAACAGTTGAATAAAAAATATCCGAAGCAAGGAAACAAAGAAGTAATTCAACTCTTTGATGGCCCTTCAAAATATGCAGAAGCATTGCTTAAAGTTTTCGGTATGCGTTCAGCGAAAGCTTTAACCTTGTTCGACCAAACATTGCGATTAAAAGTAATGGGAAGTTTAGATCAGTTTGTAAGAGAAAATATGTTGGAGGAAAGTAAGATTGAAGATGATTTTCAAAAACTAAGAAGCCACTATCAAACCCTTTTAGACATTCACAGGAATATGCAAAAGGCAGAAAAGCAATTAGAACTTTTGAAGCCAGTAAAAGCGAAATCAGAAGAGTTAGAGAAAACGAAAATAGTGCTAAAAGAACTTTCCTCCC
This sequence comes from Bacteroidota bacterium, assembly GCA_013816895.1. Lineage (GTDB taxonomy): Bacteria > Bacteroidota > Bacteroidia > B-17B0 > Aurantibacillaceae > Aurantibacillus. The sequence continues at coordinate 10,860 of JACDDR010000053.1, read as the reverse complement.
TAAGAGAAACCTCTCCTGTCTACTTCTTTAAGAACAAGGAAAATATTTTTACGGGTGAAATAGAAAAAGAGGCACTTGAACTGAAAAGAATTACTTACAAAGAAGCAGAAATTAAAATTGCAATTGATGCGGACAGAGACGCAGAGAAAACTTTAGATTATGATATTCGGAATGATGAAACTGGTAAACAGATTTTAGAACTTGAAAAAGAGATAAAAGGTAAAAGCATTGAAAAAGGTAGGCGTGATGATAAGCTTGTAAAGTATAATAAGGCAGCAGTCAAAATAAGTGTTGAGGAAAATCCAAATGAGAAATTATTTTATCAGCAAATAATTACAGCAACAAAAAAACATTCTGATATTGAAGAAGAACTTAAAGACAAAGAGAACGGGATACAAAAGAAATTAAGAGGGTTAGAAAATGAAAAAGAAGCGGCGGAAGCCTTGCATGAAGAGAAGGCAAAAGAACTTGATGAATTAACAAAACAAAAAAACAATATTACGGGACGAGTATCTGAAATTCGTCAAGAGATTCTTTTCTATACACAAGCAACCGCAAATGAAATTCCTTTCATTGGTGAACTTATTCAAGTATTACCTAAAGAAAATAAATGGGAAATGGCAATTGAAAAAGTGTTACGAAATATAGCTATGCGACTAATTGTTCCAGAGGCGTATTACAAGCAAGTGAATACTTATGTAAACGACAATAAAGAATTAAAAGGTAAAATTGTTTATGAACGATACCAAGAAAATAGTTTCATGAACAATATGCTTTCAAAAGACAAGGACAGCATTTTTTCTAAAATTGAGATTAGACGAGAATCGGAATATGCTGATTGGATTGAAAGCCAAATTAAGACCAACTACAATTTCATCTGTACAACGAAAGATGATTTGCCAACTTACAACAAAGCGGTAACGATTAACGGACTTATCAAAAGCGGAACACGGCATGAGAGAGATGAGAGGCAAAAAACATTATCCCGAGAAAATTATGTTTTAGGTTGGGACAATAAAGAAAAAATAAAATTCACCCGTGAAGCGTTAAAGCAATTGGAAATATTGATAAAAGCGAAGCGTGAGGAAATTACAAAACTTGAAAAGAGACAAAATAGATTAGAAGGCGAAAAGGAAGATATAACCAAATTCCTTCAATATGATAGTTACTCAGAAATAGATTGGCAAGTAATCTCATTGGAGATTCAGTCATTGACTAAACGAAAGGAAGGAATAGAAAAAAGTAATAACAGAGTAAAATTATTGAAGGCACAGTTGAAGGAATTGCAAACAATTATTTCTGTTAAAGATGGGGAAAGAGAAAAGTTAATTGTAGAACGAACAACAAAGGGATCGTTTGTTACAGAACTTGAAACTCAACTTAATCTTTGTTCAATATTTTTAGAAGACTTTAAAGAAATAGATTTCACAGAAAAGTTTTTAGCGTTTGAAGAAAAGTTTAGAAAGGAGTTAGTCGGATTAGATTTCCTTACTATCAAATTAAAAGAAGATAGCGTTACAGAATTAATACAAGCGCAAGCAGAAAAGGAAGGCGAAAAGCAAAGAAAAATTGAATTACAACTACAATCGGCAATGAAAAATTTTAAGCGACCTGAAGAAGTTGTAATGCAAACTTTTAGAGATTGGACTTCCGACACTCACAAACTTGGAGAAGAATTGAACTATGTTGAAGATTACATTGTGATTCACGACCGGATTGAGAAAGACGAGCTGATTGAATATAGAACTAAGTTTAAAAAGTATTTGAATGAAGATATGATAACAGGCATGTCCGATTTCAAAACATTGCTTGACAGCCAAGAAGAACAAATTCGTGACAGCATTGATGCCTTGAATGATTCACTAAAGAAAATTGAGTTCAAAAAAAATCCTCAAACCTTTATTCAACTTTTTGCGGAGAGAGACCACTCAAAAGACATTGATAATTTTAGAGTGAGTTTGATTGATTGGAAGCCTGATATTGCCGATTATGAAAAATCCAAAGACGACCAAATTTTGGAACGTAGTTTTCTAAAGATAAAAGAACTCATTGACAAACTTACTGCAAACGATGATTGGAGAAAACGAGTAACTGATGTTCGGAATTGGTTGAAATTTTTAGCGAAGGAATTTTATAGAGAAGACATGAAACGACCACCGAAAGTTTATGAAAACACTGCAAAACTGTCTTCAGGTGAGCAAGCGCAAATCACCTATACAATCATGGGCGCAGCTATTGCGTACCAGTATGGCATTTTGAAAGATGGAATGAATGCAAACTCCTTTCGCTTCATTTGCGTTGATGAAGCATTTGCAAAGCAGGATGAAGAGAAAGCCGATTACTTAATGGACTTAGCTAAAAAATTAAATCTTCAAATGTTACTGGTTACACCTGACGACAAAATTCAAATTGCGGAACCATACATTTCAGGCGTTCACATTGTTCACAGAGTAAATAACCGAAATTCAAGAATTTTTGACACTACAATTGAACAAGCGAAAAAAATAATTTCAGAAAAAACTTTACAGACCAGTGATTACAATAATTGAAATAAAAAGGAAGTCAGAGAATCTTTATTCTGAATATTTGAAATCAATTATTTCAGGAGAATCTTTCTTTCCTAAAACTATTCGTTCTGACAAATCAGTTTCCAATGACTTCAATGAAATGAGAAATGAGTTAGCGGAAGTTATTGAACACTCAAAAGATAGAAAGAGTTTTGGTTATACAATTACATACAAGCAAGTAAACACACGAAAGCACAAGATACAAAGTTTGCCAGAGGAAATAAGTTTTCAATGTGCAACGGACTACTTAAAATTTCTACACAAAGAAAAAGAAGCGGAGAACTTCAAAAATAATGCGAATGAAATTTTAACACGGTTTCCCAACTTAATTGAATGGATTAAAAAGTATCCTAAAAAAATTATCGAGAATTGCGGAAAGTGGAAATCACTTTTAGATGTTTGTTCTTACTTCACACGATATCCTAAGCCAAATCTTTACATTAGAGAATTGCCAGTAAAAGTACACACCAAATTTATTGAGAACCACAAAGCAATTTTACTTGACTTGCTGAATGTTGTTTTACAGACTGATAACATCAATCACGAATATACAACTACAAAAGATTTTGAAAAACGTTTCGGACTGAAATTTAATCAAAGCCAAATCCGTTTGAAAATTTTAGATACCAATATTTCTCAGAACCACTTATCAGGACTAACAGACATTGAGGTAACCGAAGAAGAATTCATCAAACTCCAAGTTCCTTGCGATAAAGTCTTTATTTTTGAAAACAAAACCAACTTTTCAAACTTAATGAATTTCCTGACACTCCCAAAATTGGAAAATGCAATCGGAATTTTTGGAAGCGGTTACAAGGTTGCAGACTTGAAAAATGCTTTGTGGCTTAAAGACAAAGATATTTATTATTGGGGCGACATTGACACTCACGGTTTGCAAATTCTGTCACAAATCAGAGGTTATTTTAGGCAGACCAAATCAATCATGATGGACTTTGAAACACTAAATACTTTCAAAGAAGATTGGGGCAGGGGAGAATCAATCAACGTCAACGTTTTGCCAAACCTGTATCCAAGCGAGCAAGAATTATTTTTATTTGTTAAGGCAGACAATTTAAATACAATAAGACTTGAGCAAGAAAAAATAGGACATGAGTATGTTCTAAAACAGATTACTAAAATTTTCTCTTCAGAATTTCAACGAAAACAATAGTTGCAGATTGATAGTACTAATTGGAATACTTCAATAAATAATGTGTAAGAAGGTTAAAAGTTTAATAGGGCTTGACTTTAGCTCCGTAAAAGGCGTATTTTACGTTAAAAAGACAGCCATATAGTAAAGTCTTTTTGGCATATTTTACGGTACTTACTGAATAATTTGTAAAATACGAAAAACAAAAAATGTTCCTAAAAAGGTAAGCCAGATAGCAGGTTAAATTTTAAAGAAAGTGGCGGTTAAAAGAGAGTTTTTAGTCGTATAATTTTAAGCATATCTTTGTACAGGCGACTTCGACATTTCAACCCTCCGCCTGACATTGGTACTGCCATCACGATCTCGACATTTTTTCATGGGGAGCGAAATCTATAACCCGATCCGTTCAGACGTCTCCGAAGGTCAACATAACAACGACACTGTCATCTCGATCCCGACATTTTTTCGTCGGAAAAGAGAGAGATCTATAACCCAGCCGTTCACAGATGCCTCTCCCGACGAAAATGTCGGGATCGACATGAGAGCCGGACCTCTATTTTGAAACCAATTTCTTAGCTGAGTTCAATTCCTTTTTTAGAAAGGGCGCAGTAAAACTTCTTTTCTCTTTAATAAGATCTTCCGGCAAGCCCGCGAAAAGAATTTCTCCACCACCTCGACCACCTTCGGGACCAAGATCTATGATATGATCTGCCACTTTAATAATGTCGAGATTATGCTCTATCACTAGAACAGTATTTCCACTATCCACAAGCTTATTCAAAACATCCAGCAGAATACGGATGTCCTCAAAATGAAGTCCGGTTGTAGGTTCATCCAAAATATAAAAAGTATTTCCGGTATCACGCTTGCTTAATTCCGTTGAAAGTTTCACACGCTGTGCTTCGCCCCCACTAAGGGTTGTGGCTTGTTGTCCTAATGTTATATAACCTAAACCAACATCCTGCAGCGTTTTTACCTGGCGATAAATATTCGGAACATTTTCAAAAAAGATACAGGCCTGCTCGATGGTCATGTTTAACACATCGCTTATCGATTTTCCTTTAAAGCGTACTTCTAACGTTTCGCGATTATACCGTTTACCGTTACACGCATCGCACTCCACATACACATCCGGTAAAAAATTCATCTCAATGGTTTTAACACCGGCACCACCGCATGTTTCGCAACGGCCACCTTTTACGTTGAAAGAAAATCTTCCGGGTTTATATCCGCGTATTTTAGCTTCAGGGATTTCTGAAAACAAGTTACGGATATCGGTAAACACACTCGTATAGGTTGCAGGGTTACTGCGCGGCGTGCGGCCAATGGGCGACTGATCAATATCAATTATTTTATCAATATGTTCTAAACCGGTAATGGATTTGTACGGCAAGGGTTTCTTTTCACCATTATAAAAATAGGCTGACATTATCGGATAAAGTGTTTCGTTAATAAGACTACTCTTACCACTGCCACTTACTCCTGTTACACAAATAAATTTACCGAGAGGAAGATCAATGCTTACATTTTTTAAATTATGTCCGGTGCATCCTTTTAATGTTATTTTTTTTCCATTTCCTTTGCGACGAACTTCAGGAATTTTGATACTCATTTTGCCGGTAATGTACTGCGCGGTTACGGTATCAAACTTGATCATCTCGCCGGGAGGCGCACCAGCAATTACGCGGCCACCGTGTACTCCGGCACCCGGACCAATATCTATAACATAATCACTTTCCATGATCATGTCTTTATCATGTTCAACAACAAGCACACTGTTTCCAACATCACGAAGATTCTTAAGCGCGTCAATCAAACGAACATTATCCCTCTGATGCAAACCTATACTCGGTTCATCCAGAATATACAATACGCCAACCAGCTGCGAACCAATTTGTGTTGCAAGTCGTATGCGCTGTGCCTCGCCCCCACTGAGCGATTTGGACGAACGGTTTAAGGTCACATAATCCAAACCAACTTCCATTAAAAACTGAATGCGTGCGCGTATTTCTTTAAGAACTTCTTTCGCAATAATATTCTGTTGTTTATTCAGACGTTTCTCAACGTCTTTGAACCAGGTCTGTAACAGGGATATATCAAGATCTGACAGCTCCGCAATATTTTTATCTGCAATTTTAAAATATAAGGCTTCTTTCTTTAAACGTGTTCCTTCGCAGGCCGGACATTTTTTCTTATTGGTGAAACCATGCGCCCAGCGGAGCATTCCAGGGCTCGGATCATCCTCTGCCTGGCGCGTAATAAAGGTGGCAATGCCTTCAAATGTAGTATCGTAACTAGCGCCTTCGGTAGCAACTTTAAAAAGCTCATCGCTGCCGTATAAAAGCACATTCACGGCTTCTTCCGGAATTTCACTGAAAGGCGTATCGAGCTTAAAGCCGTAGGTATTTCCTATCGCTTCCATCTGTTTAAAGATCCATGAATTTTTTCCCGCGCCAATTGGGGCAATAGCACCCTTAGCAATCGAGAGCTTTGTATCGGGAATTATTTTAATAATGTCTATTTCAGAAATTTCGCCCAGGCCGTTGCATTGCGGACAAGCACCATATGGAGAATTAAAAGAAAAAAGATTTGGAGCAGGCTCATCGTAACTTATTCCGCTGGTGGGACACATTAAAGCGCGGCTGTAAAACTCCGCCTTTGGAATAACTATTGTAGTTTTCTTTTTAGTTTTTGCAGGCTCTTCAAAATGTTCCTGCACCATGATGGTTCCCTTACCTTGTTTCATGGCGGTTTGCAGCGACTGGTTAACACGCGACTTAATGTTGCCTGAAATTTCAAGCCGGTCGATCACAATTTCAATATCATGAATTTTGTAACGGTCAAGCTGCATCTTTGGTGTGATGTCGAGTATCTGTCCATCAACACGCACTTTATTATAGCCTCGTTTGCGGATATCTTCAAACAGTTCGCGGTAATGTCCTTTACGTCCTTTTACAATGGGCGCGAGCAGGTTTACTTTTTTGTCTTTATATTTTACGAGAATATGATCAACTATCTGATCATCGCTGTACCTCACCATTTTTTCACCGCTCACATAAGAATACGCTTCGCCCGCACGCGCAAACAGCAAACGCATAAAATCATAAATTTCGGTAATGGTGCCTACAGTAGAACGTGGATTTTTATTAACGGTTTTTTGTTCGATGGAAATAACAGGACTCAATCCTGAAATTTTATCTACATCAGGACGTTCAAGATTACCAAGAAAATGCCGCGCATAAGATGAAAAACTTTCGATGTAGCGACGCTGGCCTTCAGCATAGATGGTATCAAAGGCAAGTGAAGATTTGCCGCTACCGCTTAAACCGGTTATAACAACCAGTTTATTGCGGGGAATAGTAAGGGAAATGTTCTTTAAATTATGGGAACGCGCGCCAACTATTTCAATATTTTCGTTTTCAATAAATTCAGAATTCATTTTTGATTAAAGCAACACGCCGTGCGTGGTAAAAAATAAGTAATCTTAACTGTGGGAAATAAGCTTTGCTACAAAGTTTACAAACATGATAGCTACCGTAAAACTGAATAACCAAATGATGTTTCTTGCGCCGTTTTTAAAGCTAAAACCCAGATGCAAAGCTACGTATAAAACAGTTAGAAGGAAGGGTATGAGAGAAGGATTAAAGTTAAGACTTGATAAAATATCACCTTTAATGAGGGCCAGGAAAGCACGTTGCATTCCACATCCCGGGCATTCAATTCCGGTTAAATTTTTTATCGAGCAGGTTAATAGATTTTTTTCTAAAAACTCAATCACTTTAAATAATTAAATGCGCCGAAAGCCGCAGAGCCTAACACGATAACGTACACGATTATAATGAGTATATACACCGCGCCTAAAGAGAGACCGATGATACCGCATATTTTTCCGGCCTTTAAATTTTTATAGGAAGCAAGTGTATAAGCCCGCGGGTTAAGCTGGTAAAGCTTTTCGCCCTGATTGGCAAGGATGATGGCAATAATACCCATGATGATGGCAAGGATACCGTAGCACCAGCAAAAAACGATGGATAGAATTCCCAACACAAGAACTCCTACGCTATTAGGGATAGCTATCTGGCCACCCTGGAAATTAAAATTAGGAGTAGGCTCGTTTTGTTTCGGAGTAGAACTTTCAAATTCGGAAGGATTCATAGGGGTAATATATATGCACCGAAAGTATTAAATTATTTTTGATTAACCTTTCTTTTATCCGCTAAATAGGATTCCAATAATTATTAGTGAATAATCTGCTTATTTTCAACGATTTAGCCTCGATACAAGAAGAAAACTAAAACGATTTAAGTATTAGAGTATCTTTGTAAAAAATACAATCATGCTTATTAAATCCCGCCAACTTTTCTTTTTAATTCTCCTTTCACAACTTTGTTCCTTTACTTTAAAAGCCAATCCCGGAGATACTAGCTGGGTAACGATCTATAACCTGCGGAAACTGACCTATTATGGTAACTACGACACAACAACATCCCTTCCAGTTGGAGGACAATACCGTAAAATTCGTTTGCATTACATATTAAGTACGTACACCTGCCCTCCCGGCACACAATACTGCGGCTCCTGGGATTATACTACGCAATTATATGTGAAACCCCAGAATAATGATACCGTGGAAATTGCGCGTATTATTACACCTTATGCCACCGACTGGATTCAAACCAACAGGAAACACGACTACGTAGTGGATGTTACTGATTACGCTTCGGTACTTAAAGGCACTACCGATTTCCGATTTGTTTACCAGGGTTATTCCTACGGATTTGCAATCACATTGAAGCTCGAATACATTGAAGGAGTTCCGGCAATGGATGCGGTTAAAGTAAAAAATATTTACGATGGTTATTTTGCATTTGGAAAAACAATTGACTCTATTGAAAAACATCTTGTTCCAAAAACCTTATCGTATGCAAGTCCGGGTTCAAGAGCCATGATTAAAAACAGCATTAGTGGCCATGGATCTGATAATGCTAGTTGTTCTGAATTTTGCAGCAAATACTACCAGGTAAAACTTAACAACACACAAATTGCGCAACACCAGATCTGGAGGAACGATTGCGGCGTTAATAATATTTATCCGCAAACCGGAACATGGCTTTACGAGCGCGCCAACTGGTGTCCGGGGGCTGTGGTATGGCCAATCTACCACGACATCAGTGCCCTTACAACAGCCAACACAAGCTTTAGTGTTGATATTGACATGCAGCCCTATACCGCGCCAAATCAGGCAAACGCGCAGGCAGGATACAATTTTATTTCGCAGCTCATAACCTATAGCGCACCGAATTATTCAACCGATGTTTCTATAGAAGATATTATTTCGCCAACTACAGATCCTAATTACGCAAGAAGTAATCCCGCATGCGTTAATCCAACTATTAAAATAAAAAATACGGGAAGCAATACCATTACACAGGTAGTATTTAATTACGGACTTACTGGTTCAACGCCTTTAACTTATACATGGACAGGCTCACTACCTTTCCTGGGCCAAACGGATGTGGTGTTTCCTCCTTCCACAGCTATATATGCAGGTAATACCAACAGCGATTTTGAAGTAACTGTTGTATCGGTTAACAACACAAACGGCGATCAGAATTTATTCAATAATGTTTACCGGTCAAAAACAATAGCGGTTCCTGTTTACGTTCCAAGCTTCACCATTAAAATGTCAACCAACAAGGCCACTGATCCGAATACACAGAAAAATGAAACAAGCTGGACATTAGAAGACGAAAATGGAAACATCGTAAAATCCAGAACCAATAATACTAACCTTACTTTATTCAATGATACCGTAACGCTTGCGCCTGGCTGCTATAAATTTAAAGTTACCGATTCGGGCTGCGATGGCATTAGCTGGTGGGCTTACCAGTATTATACACCAAACCCGGGCACAGGAACACTTGGTTTTTATTATACCGGGTCATACAGTACTTTTTATACGGTCGCAGGAGATTTTGGCTGCGAGCAGGTAAAATATTTCCGAGTAAGCAATACAACATCTACATTAGAAAAAATTCAGGTAACAAATGCGATAAATTTATTTCCTAATCCTGCTTCCGGTGAATTTTATTTGCAGTTTGATCTTGAGAAACCACAAAGTGTGATTTGCAAAGTAACCGATCTTGCAGGGAAAACTGTTCTCATTAAAAAAACAACGAAAATTTCATTGGGCACAGAAACAATCGACGCTTCCAAATTAGCATCCGGCGCTTACCTTGTGAATCTTCAATTGGAAGATGGTACGGTGATCAACAAAAAATTGTTGTTGCAGAAGTAGAAGAACCCTATCCCCCTCCACGGAGGGGGTGTCCGGCAGGACGGGGGAGGACATTTGCTCCCGCAGGGAGCAAATCAGAAATGAACAGCCACCCTACGAACTCAATCACCACTTAACAACCCAACCAACGATCTACCGAAGTTTTTCATTCAGAAAAAGCTGCACCAATAACCTTTGTCAATATGTGCCGCGACTCAGCACAGAAAAAAGCCTTGGAAAAAATTAAAATTGTCCTGGACTAAATTTGTTGAGAGTCCGGTTGAAGGCGTAATGCTCCGCTAGGGCTTGCAGTAGAAATCCTTTGCCTGCCTTCTTTCAAAGATTGCAACGGAAAGCCCGACCCCCAGGGTAACGGCCTAATCTTTTAAAATAAATTCACCCTTTGTTAACCCTGCTAAAAATTATATCTTTGTAATACATTAGATAAATATGCCAATCAGGAAAAACCAAAAGAAGGAACCCGATATAATAGAAATTGAACCGGTGGAAGAAGATGAATCTTCATCTGGTAGTGAAGATATTGTCAGTCCATTCAATCCTAAAGACATTAAAATTATTGTTGAGCCTAAAACAATTGACCATTTAATATCGAGATTACAGTATGGAGAAATAGATTTGAATACTGAATTCCAGCGAAAAGGCAATTTATGGAATGACGACAAGCAATGTAGGTTAATAGAGTCTATCTTATTACGATTGCCCCTACCTGCATTTTATTTTGATGCATCAGATGATAATAAATGGCTTGTAGTGGATGGCCTTCAAAGATTGTGGAGTTTAAAAAAATTCGTTGTCAATTCTGAATTAAAGGATGAAAAAAAATTAAAGTTTCCTGAGAACAGACC
>JACDDR010000052.1 GCA_013816895.1 Bacteroidota bacterium | reverse complement strand
AGATTTTTGGGCAAGCTGGTGTGGCCCTTGCCGCAGGGAAATGCCGAACGTGGTAAAAGCTTATAATAAATATAAAGACAAAGGGTTTGAAATTTATGGGGTGTCGTTAGACCAGGACAAAGACCGTTGGGTAGAAGCTATCAAAAAAGATGGTATAACCTGGCCACAGGTAAGTGATTTAAAGTACTGGGACAGCGAAGCTGCTAAAGTTTACGGAGTGCAAGGAATTCCCTTCACCGTATTGCTCGATAAAGAAGGAAAAATTCTAGCGAAAGGATTGCGCGGAGCCGAGCTTGAAGCAGCAATTGAAAATGCTTTGGCGGGGAAGCCGGTTGTAGGCGGAGTTTCGCAGGGAGCAGGAGCATCGCAAGTGATTAAATAATGAATTTGACTAAGAACTTTTAATCGCGCCAGCTTCAAGTCTCAATTAATAAATCACCGGAAATTTTGTGTCTTTTATATATGACAATCGTAAATAAAAATAATAAGATCATTATTACCCTTGACAAGGGGGTTGACATGGATTCTATACAAAAGTTTATCGATTATCTAACACTTAAAGAGATCGCGTCTAAATCAAAAGCCAAATTAACAGATGCTGTAAAACTAATCAGGGAAATAAAAAAGAAAAGAAAAGTAAGAGTGATTTATTAAAACTATGAAAGTTCTCATAGTTCAAACATTTTTATTTCTTCAAAAATCTCTAAACTTTAACCTTATCGCTTATTATAAAAAATATTTATCGCTAAGTTTTGTTTTATGCATTTCCTATTTAAGCGGCCAGCAAACCTATTTTCAACAGGAGGTTAATTATAAGATCAACGTTACCCTGAACGACAGAGCTCACAGTTTAAAAGCGAGCGAAGAAATTCAGTACATCAATAACTCCGATAAAGGTCTTGATTTTATTTATTTCCACTTGTGGCCAAATGCTTATAAAAACAGCTCAACCGCCCTCGCCAAACAATTGCTTGAGCATAAAAAAACAGATCTGTATTATTCCACACCTGCAGAGCGGGGCTTTATTGACAGTCTGGATTTTAAAGTCAACGGAAAATCCATCAAATGGGAAGTAGATCCTGAGAATCCCGACATCTGTAAATTGATTTTGAATGAACCGCTGCGTTCACTGGACACTTTAAAAATCACCACACCCTTTTATGTAAAAATTCCTGACGCAAAATTTTCAAGACTTGGCCACACCGATCAGGCATACTTCATCACACAATGGTATCCCAAGCCAGCAGTGTATGACAACAAAGGCTGGCACCCCATGCCATATCTTGATCAGGGAGAATTTTACAGCGAGTTTGGTAGCTTTGATGTGAGCATAACGCTGCCGAAAAACTATTTGCTTTCCGCTACCGGCGACCGTATCGACGCTGAAGCAGAAGAGGATTTTCTAAACGAAAAAGTTGGCAAAACACTGGAGCGCCTTGATAGAAATGATTTCCGCGCTGATGACATGTTTTTTCCTGAATCGTCAAAAGAATTTAAAACTGTACGGTTCAAGCAATTCCGTGTTCATGATTTTGCGTGGTTTGCCGATAAGCGTTTTAATGTGCTGCATGATCAAATTCAACTACCCTACTCCAAACGCACTGTGGACACCTGGGTTTTCTTCACCAATAAAAATTTCGAGTTATGGAAAGACGCTGTTGTTTATGTTAATGAATCCACGATTTTTTATTCTTTCCTGAACGGCGATTATCCATACAATAACATTACTGCAGTTGATGGAACTATAATGGCCGGTGGAGGAATGGAGTATCCGAACATTACCGTGATTGGTGACATGGATAATACATTTGATCTGGATGTTACCATCGCGCACGAGGTTGGTCATAATTGGTTTTACGGAATACTGGGAAGTAATGAACGGGATTTTCCCGCGCTTGACGAAGGGCTTAATTCATTTTATGAAATGCGTTATACCCGCGCAAAATACCCTGCGCGAAAATTAATCGAATATACGGGACGCGACAGTACTTTTAAATTGCTTGGTGCAAACAAAATTCCTTTCTGGCGCGAGAAGGAAGTTGGCTATTTTATGGCAGCGAAAGCAAGAACCGATCAGCCTATCAATTTACCTTCGCAGGATTTCACTTCGCTCAATTACGGCTTGATTGTGTACGCCAAAACCGCTATCATCATGGATTACCTCATGGAATACATGGGTGAAGAAACCTTTGACAAGGCCATGCAGTTTTATTACGAACAATTTAAATTTAAACATCCCTACCCTGAAGATCTCATAAAAACACTCAGTTATTTCAGTGGTATGGATTTGAACTGGTTTTCACAAAACCTCATGAACAGCGATAATAAAATTGATTATAAGATTAAAAAGGTGAAGCGTAACGACGACGGCAGTTATACTTTGAAATTAAAAAACAAAACAGGAACCCCTACTCCTGTGAATGTTTATGGCTTCAAGGATGGAAAACCTCACGGCCTTGTCTGGTTCGCAGGATTTACAGGGACACGCACTGTAGGTTTTCCGGCAGCGGACGTGGATTATTTTAAGATAGATGGCCTCGACAGAATGCCTGACATTAACCGGAAAAATAATTTTATACGCACAAGCGGTATCTTTAAAAAACTAAAACCTCTGCAGTTCGACTTTTTAACCAAACTCGAAAATCCTGCAAAAACTCAGATAAATTATTTACCCTTCGCCGGCGTTAATTTTTACAATGGCCCTATGCTAGGACTTGCGGTTCACAACTATGGATTGTATGAAAAGAAGTTCGAGTATTTGCTTGCGCCGATGTTTGGCTTTAAAAACATGAGTCCTGCAGGTTTTGCCGAATTTAATTACAATATTTATCCGGGAAAAGTTTTTCGAAAGATCAGCATTGGAACAAAAGTAAAATCGTTTGCTTACGATTATTTTGAAACCAAATATCTGAACCAGAATTTCGATAAGAATTTTAAGGACCTTTACTTCAATTATATTAAAATTGCGCCACACATTGATTTCGAAATAAAAAAGAAAAGCGCAACAAGCCCAATCACCCAATGGATCAGCTATTCAAGTACCTATATATTAATTGATAGTCTTAATCACGACGGCGACTCGCTCCGTCGAGAAAAGGGACCTGGTAAAATACAGACTTCTTATTTTGTAAATGAATTAAGTTACATGCTCACAAATACGCGAACTATTGATCCTTTTGTTTTCAGGGTGAACCTTCAGCACAACGCAAAAATGGCCAAGGCATTCGCTATACTGGATTATAAAATCACCTTCAGTAAAAAACATTTTATGGATGTGCGTTTGTTTGCCGGTAGTTTTATTTATGGCAGCGAAGCGGATAAAGGCTTTTATTCTTTCAAATTAGATGGCTACAACGGTCGTTACGATTACTTATTCAATTATAACTATATCGCCCGGAATGAATGGCAGGGCCTTGGCGCTAACCAGTTTACAGAAGTTGACGGAGCTCTTAAAGTACCGCTTGCAGGCCTTGGTAACTCTACCCAATGGGCGGCTTCGGTAAATTTAAAATCGCCACGGATATTCATCCTTCCTGTGCGTTTGTTTTTTGATGCGGGAGTGAGCGATGGAAGATACCTTATCAAAGATAAAGTAGTATGGTGCGGAGGAATTAACGTAACCCTTTGGAAAGATATTATCGAAATATATTTTCCATTAGCGTACAACAAAGACACACGTGACGTTTTAGAATTGAATAATATTGATTTCTGGCAGCGAATCCGTTTTACCCTTAATATTCATAAATTAGCTCCCAAAGAGATTTTGAAAAACAACTTATTTTAGTGGCCGGTAAAAAAATATATTTCGCGTCCGATTTTCATCTTGGTGTTCCAACCCAGGAGTTAAGCCTCGCACGTGAAAAAATGGTATGCCGTTGGCTTGATACCATTAAGGGAGATGCCGAAGAAATATACCTGGTTGGCGATCTTTTCGATTTCTGGTATGAGTACACGCACACCATTCCAAAAGGCTTCACGCGCCTTCTCGGCAAAATAGCTGAACTCACTGATTCCGGCATTAAGGTTCATTTTTTTACAGGGAATCATGATCTATGGATGAAAGACTATTTCGTGACTGAATTAAACGTAAGTGTTTTTCACGAACCGGTTATCCGCGAATTCAACGGAAAAAAATTTTACATTGGACATGGTGACGGACTTGGGCCTGGTGATCCGGGCTATAAATTGCTGAAAAAAGTTTTCACAAGTAAACTTTGTCAGTGGTTGTTTACGCGCCTCCATCCCAACCTGGCTTTTGCTATAGCCAGGAAAAGCAGCAAGCGAAGCAGGATCATCACTGCGGATAGCGATGAAAGGTTTTTGGGAAAAGAAAACGAATGGCTGTATCTCTATTCTAAAGAGTACGTACAGTCAAAACCAATGGACTATTTTATTTTCGGCCACCGTCATTTACCACTGGATATGGATATAGAAGGGAGGGCACGCTATATTAATCTTGGAGAATGGATCAATTACCGCACATACGCCGTATTTGACGGAACAACCTTAAAACTCGAAAAGTTCATCCCCGATGCGGCCCCGGAGCCCTATAATTCCATTCATTAGGACTATCTATCGTCCAAAAGCTCTTATTTAATGTCCAATTAATTTGCGATTTCAAAAAAAATGTAGTTATTTGGAGAGTAACATTATTTTCTATGACCGGTACATTCGATATTACAATCAACAAAATTGCCAAAAGCCGTGTAGCGGAATACGACGTTAATAACGTTCCATTTGGTAAATGCTTCAGCGATCACATGTTTATTGCTGAATACGCCGATGGTAAATGGCAGAAAGCCCATATTACGCCTTACGGAGATACTCCTTTAAGTTATGCCATGAGTGCACTGCATTACGGGCAAGCTATTTTTGAAGGCATGAAAGCTTACAAGAATGATAAAGGAGAAGTTTCTTTATTTCGCCCGATAGAAAATTTTAGCCGCTTAAACAAAAGCGCGATAAGAATGGCGATGCCGGAAGTACCTGAAGAAATTTTCATGGGAGGCCTTCTTGAATTATTACGTCTGGATTCTGCCTGGGTTCCTTCAAGCGATAGCGGAAGCTTATACATTCGTCCTTTTATTATTGCAACCGATGAAGCAATTGGTGTAAAAGCCAGTGAAACATACAAATTTATTATCATTACCTGCCCGGCAGGAAAATATTACAGCGAGCCTATTAAAGTACTTGTTGAAACTAATTATTTCAGAGCGGTACATGGCGGTGTGGGATTTGTAAAAGCCGCAGGTAATTACGGAAGAAGTTTATATCCAACCAAACTCGCGCAGCAAAAAGGTTATCAGCAGGTGATCTGGACAGACAGCGAAACGCATCAATACGTGGAAGAAAGCGGAACCATGAACTTAATGTTTGTAATTGGCGATACGGTTTTAACCCCTGCACTTAGCGACACTATTTTATCAGGCATTACACGTGATTCTGTTCTTACTTTAGCGAAAGACTGGGGCATGAAAGTAGAAGAGCGCAAGATCAGCATCCGCGAAGTTTTAACGGCGCATGGCAATGGTACATTAAAAGAAGCGTTTGGCTGCGGGACCGCCGCTACCATAGCACAAATCATTGGAATTGGTTTTGAAGGAAAAGATTATGACCTGCCACCCGTTGAAGAACGTAAGTTCTCTACAAAAGTAGATGAAGTTCTAAGAAGCATCCGCAAAGGCAAGGTTGAAGACAAATTCAACTGGATGATGAAGATCTGAATTCAAATAAATTAACAGCCGGGATTATCCCGGCTTTTTTATGTAATAACATTTTTGTTTTCATCCGGAAATAAAACAATTTTTTTGTACAATTGCAGCGTTAAGCTTAACGAATGAAACAACTGCTGAAAGAACATATCGTTTTTATTCTTGTTCTTTTATCCTGTATTGTTTTAAGATTTATTCCCCTGTTTCAATATCAGTACACGCTTGATGAATGGAGCGGTTTGTACCGTACGCAATTCAGTTCTTTTTCAGAAGTAATTGAAAAAGGCGTGAAAATAGACGCTCATCCTGCCTTTGTTCAGATACTCATCTTTTACCTCTCGAAATGGTTTGGCTATACGGATTGGATTATTAAACTCCCTTTTCTTCTTTTCAGTATCGGCGTAATCGTTTATGCGTATACTTTTTGTTTGCGAAATTTCACAAAACAGGCGGGGCTTATTGCATCTGCAATTTTCGGTTACTCCTTGCTGTTTGTGTATTACGCGCCCATTGCCAGGATGTATATTTCCGGCACTTTTTTCAGCGTTGCACTGCTCTATCACTTTTCAGAGATTTTCTTTTTAAAAAATAATCGCCGACTTCATTACCTATTCATCGGGCTATACGCATTACTTTCCGCACTCAATCAGCATGTTAGCGCCTTGTTCGCGTTATCCGTTTGCGCTTCCGGTTTTCTGTTCGTTAACAAACAAACTTTCAAGCCCTATTTACTTACCTGTGTCGTTACTGTCCTTCTTTATCTACCGAATTTACCGATCACCCTTTACCAGCTCGGTATTGGTGGTATAGGTTTTGAGCAGGGAGGTTGGCTCGCTGTTCCCACTTTAAACGACCTCTGGCTGTTTATTAAAGTTTTATTTGGAACCGGTTACACATGCATCTTTTTAGCTTTTTTAAGTGTTATGGGTTTTATATTAAAGCGCCCGTTTCATGTTTCAAGAGTAACTGTTTTTTTACTCCTGATTTTTACGGTCAACTTCCTTGTTATCTATTTGTATTCGGTTTACCGCGCACCAGTGTTTCAATATTCAGTCATGATGTTTTGTGCAACTGCTCTGGTACTTGGCATTTCTTCATTTATCCATTTCAACAACCGTTACCTGTTTTCATTTTGCTTTATAGCGGTAAGTGCAATTCTAATTTTCAATACTTACTTTAAAAAAAATTACCTTACCCAGTCGGTGAAAAATATTTTCGAATACCAATTCGACAGGACAAAAGAATTAAAAGAAAAATATGGCGATAAAATGGTAACCGCATTATTTCTGGATGCGGATACCTTTATGCGTAAAGTTTGTTTTGAAAGATATAAAAAACGGTACTCCTGTTTTATCACCGGAGATGCGCCCACCGTGAGCACTCTGGAATTCAGCAAACTGGTTAATACCTGTAAATCCGACTTTGTTGTATTGGCTTCTTCTTTTCCGTATCAGCAGGTTATTACACTTGAACGCTTTCCTTACCTGATTGAATCCGCTCAAACTCAGGGTCTGAATTTTAAAGTATACTCAAGAAGAAAAACGGATAAAGAAAATGTTGTAAAGGACGATGCCATTCTTTTCAGGGCATCGCCACAAAACCCCGGAAAATTTGATTTCCGGATAAAAAAAAATACTCCCTTTTTCGTAGCCGTGGATTCTCTTAATGAATATCCATTTGGCGGTGAAGGAATATTACAGAACATGGTGAGCAAAGCCGGTCAGGTGATCTTGTTAAAAGTAAAAATAAAGCTCAGCACCCTGCACCCAAAAGAAATAGCTGTTTGTATTTCGACAAATGATCTTCAAAGGGATTCAATACTTGGCTTCTGTTCCGCCTCAACACTAGAACATTATATCCACAACGATTCAACTGTTACTATTTACACGAATATGTTTTGTGGTAACAATAACCTCAAAAACAGTTCGAAAATAAAAGCCTATGTATGGAATCTTAAAAAAGAAAAATTTACCATTACAGACTTTGAAATTCTTACACTCGACTTCTGGCCACAGAAATGGAATTATTGGGAGTAATTAGTTATCCCTTTTCTTTAACCATTGTGCTACAGCCGGCGCCAGTTCTTTTTGGGAACGGCTTCCAACAAACACACCAATATGTCCGCCCTTGAAACTATAAAGCTCCTTATCGGTACTGCCAACCAGGTCATTCAATGGCTTTGTAGCAGCCGGTGGAACAAGATGATCTTCCGTTGCGAAAATATTTAATAAAGGACAGGTTAAGTTTTTAAGATTAATTTTTTTACCGCCTATTTCAAGCTCGTTCTTCGCCAGTTTGTTTTTCTGATAAAGATCTTTCATAAACTGCCTGAAACATTCGCCCGTTTGATCGGGACTTTCACTTATCCAGCGTTCCATGCGCAGAAAGTTCATAAGCCGTTCGCGGTCTTCCAAACTGCTGGCAAGGGCCTGCTGCTTCTGAACCTTCATCATGGGCTTCAGCATATCAAAACCCTGGTTTAAAAATTCGCCAGGAATCAAGCCATGATTGGCTTCCACCAATTTATCAAAATCCATATCCCTGCTCCAGCGGAATAATAATCCGTCGTTGGTACTGAAATCAACAGGTGTAACATGCGTTACGAGATTTTTTACCTTATTCGGGTATAACGACGCATAAATAACACTTAGCGTACCGCCCTGGCAAATACTCAGAATATTAATTTTTTCAAGGCGGTGTTTCTTGCGCACATGATCAACACAATTATTAATGTAACCCGTCACATAATCTTCCATGCTTACGAAGCGATCGCTTGCGGTTGGATAACCCCAATCAATAAGGTATACATCCATTCCTGCGTTGAGAAGGTTTTTTATATAACTGCGGTCGGGCTGAAGATCCAGCATCTTATACGTATTAACCAATGCGTAAACAATCAGCACCGGTGTTTTGTAAGTGGCGTCAGTATCGCGGTTATAACGGTAAAGAGTTAATTTATCTTCCTTGTAAACTTCAGTTTTGGGTGTTGATGCAATATCAACAGTATCAATTTCCTTTAAGGTATCATAACTTTTCAAGATCTTCTGACCCATATCGGTCATTTCCCTAAGTATGTTTGTTTCCATAATTAATTTATTTAGTAAGACTAAATTATGTATTCTTTTCTTGAATTAATAGTTTTTTGTTGCCGCACCCTCTCCCTTTACACAAATAAAAAAGGCCGTCCCACAAACACAATAATGGACGGCCTTTAGGGTTCTTAGCTATAAGAATCTTATCAGGCCCTTTAAAATTGGCATGATAAGACGCTGAAATTACTTCTTACGGTTCTTTCCTTTTTCCTCATCAACAGATGTTTCCACGCTACTGATTGATACTTTAGTCTGTAATTCTTTAACCTGCTTTTTAAGGTCGTAAATAGTTTTTTGTAATTCTTCTACTTCCGATTTAAAAACTACCGGGTAGCTTTCAAACATTTGCTCGAATTGTTTTTCGAAATGCTTTTTAACATCCATGCTTAAGTTAAGGGCTTCGCCTTTTACTTTGCTGAATTCTTCGGTAGCAAATAATTCTGAAAATACTTCCTCATTTGTTTTAACCCACTCATTGTACATTTCCTGAACGTTAGGTGGTGTTTGAGTTAAAGCTGCAGGATTACTGAACTTCTCAGAATACTGCTGTGCTACTTTTTCAATGCTTTTTTGAGTTGTATTCTGAAGGAATAACTGTAATTCAGCTTGTTTAATGCTGTATTCAGCCATTTTGTCCATTAAAGCGATTGTAGCTTCGATGCTTTCTTTTTCTTTACCCGGAGTAGATAGTTTTAACAGTGGTTCGAAAGTTTTTCCGAATACATTATTGATCTGCCCGTAGAAATCTTTTAAAGTGGTAGCATTACCATTTAACATGGTTGGAAATTCTTTAGCCATGGTTTGAACCTGTGCAAAGTATTCCTTGCTTAAACCGTTCTGGCTGGTAAAGAAATTATGAATCTGCTTCATGCCATTATCATACACTTCTTTAATTGAACCACCGTTGTAAAGATTACCAAACATTTGCTTGGTAAGGTTGCTGTAACTTTCTGCAGTAAAATGATTTTTGAAAGCATCCATGCTGAATTTACCTTTTTGCATAGCATCGGCCATTGGCGCGAAAAACTCCTGCATCTTGGCGTACATCTGATTGCCCTGTACGAAATTTGTAAAAATATCTTTGTTAAATGTGCCGTTCATGTTCTTGCTCATGGTATCGTATGCCGTGTTTAAAGTATTCATCCAGCCATTATAAACATTTGTATAAGAATTGTTCATCTGACCAAAATTGTTCATATAATCCTGCGCAGGTTTTCCGAAATTTGAATAACTGTTGTAAATA
Organism: Bacteroidota bacterium; assembly: GCA_013816895.1. Classification (GTDB taxonomy): domain Bacteria; phylum Bacteroidota; class Bacteroidia; order B-17B0; family Aurantibacillaceae; genus Aurantibacillus. The sequence continues at coordinate 16,469 of JACDDR010000052.1, read as the reverse complement.
CTCTGGTTAAAATCTGTCATTTGCTTTGAGTAAGCGGCTTGCTGGTTAAACCAGTTTTTAAAAAATTCCTGTGGGTTAGTATCGCCATTGTTAAGTAAGCTTGCAGATGAATCCTTCATACTTGTTAAGATGCTCATTTGTTTGTCTAACCATTCTTTGTAAATGTTTTGCCCCTCGTGCGCAACGTTTCCGTTACTGAATGCTGATTGCATTTTTTTTGCCGAATCCATCCAATTGTTTACGAAATTGGTCTGTGTCTCCACGATGCTGTCGATAAAAGGATTTGCTTTTTTCATGTGTTCTTTTGTTTTTTTATTAATTAATTGTTAACCAGTCCTTTGGGGGTAAAAGGCTGAAGTTCAGTTTTTTACATGGAATGTTTAAATTCCGGTTGCAAATATACGCTATTAATCGGTAAATACAAGCCTTTAGTCGATAAAATTATTGTTAAATATCTGAAAAAAGAGGTATAACGATTTAGAATTTAGCACAATAGCCTTGTTTTACTTCATTATCTTTGCAATCTTGAATTCTCAAAGCGCAAAATATACCCGGATGGTGAAAAATGAGGCTTTGCGCCTTGGTTTTGATTTTTGTGGCATATCCAAAGCGGAATTTCTGGAAGAAGAAGCGCCCCGGCTTGAAAAATGGCTGAAAGAAAATAAACACGGCCAGATGAAGTACATGGAAAATTATTTCGACAAGCGTCTCGACCCCCGACTGCTGGTAGACAATGCGAAATCTGTAATCTCTTTACTTTATAATTATTATCCTGAAAAAACGCAGGTTCCTGATGTTCCCAAAATAAGCAAGTATGCCTACGGTAAAGATTATCACGAGGTGGTTAAAGAAAAATTACAGGAGTTCTTAGTTTCTTTAAAAGAAAAGATAGGCAACATTAATGGTCGGGCCTTTGTGGATAGTGCTCCTGTTATGGATAAAGCATGGGCTGCAAAAGGCGGACTTGGATGGGTTGCAAAAAACAGTAATCTTATCAATAAACAGTACGGTTCTTTCTTTTTTATTGCTGAGTTAATTATTGATGTTGAATTGGAAGAAGACGGACCCGTGAAGGATTTTTGCGGCACCTGCACAAGGTGTATCGATGCATGCCCCACCAACGCTATTGTGGAACCGTACGTGGTAGATGGAAGCAGATGCATCAGTTATCTCACCATTGAATTAAAGGAAGAGATCCCGGCAGAGTTTAAAAACAAAATGGATGGATGGGCCTTTGGATGTGACGTTTGTCAGGATGTTTGTCCCTGGAACAGTTTCAGTAAGGCGCACGAACAGCCTTTGTTTTCAAATGATGCCTTGTTAAATCTTTCTGAAGCCCAATGGCACGACATGACGGAAGAAACGTTTCATGTGATCTTCAAACATTCGGCTGTAAAGCGCACGAAGTATAAGGGCCTGAAAAGAAACCTCAGGTTAATTAAAACCATAAAATAACTTCAAATTCTTTTTTGGTAATTAAATTGCTTAAATTTGTTGCGGAAATGAAAAAACAGTTTGTAAATAATTCATGGTGGTGGTTCTCGGCAAACGTTGTGAACAGCTAGATTATTTTTATTCTAAAAGACTTTATAAGTCCGCTGTATCACACAGCGGACTTTTTTTTTAAATAACCGAAACAATGAAATTACACACAGAGATAGAAAAAATAATGGCCGATACCGAAACTCCTGTTTCAATGTATCTTAAGCTGCGGGATAAATATCTGAAACCGTTGCTTTTGGAAAGCTCTGATTACAATAGCAAAGAAGGGCATTATTCTTACATAGGGCTTAATCCAATTGCCGAAATAACGTTACAGGACAATGTACTTTCCAAAAAAGTTCTCGATCAAAGCAGCTCAGAAAATATTTTAACAGATAAATTAAATGTTTTAAGTCAGCTGAAAGATTTTAAAAACCAATTTGAGTTCGAAAGTTTCAACTACAAATTCAGCTATGCAGGCCTCTTTGGCTATACCGGCTATGATGCTATTCCACATTTTGAAGATATCGAATTTAAAAAAAATAAAACCCTTCACATTCCTGAATTATATTACGCCATTTATAGCCTGATCTTAATTTTTGATCATAATAACTGCAACTTATATATAGCCAGTCACTCTACCGACAAAACTCAAAGTAAAGAACAAATTGAGGATATTAAACAATATATTAAATACGGAAAAATACAATATCATTCTTTTGAAGCCGAAGAAAACGTTTCGGTTAATTACACCGATAATGAATTTAAATCGCTGATAACAAAAGCCAAAGAAAATTGCGCAAATGGCGATGTATTTCAGCTGGTACTTTCAAAGCGCTTTAGCCAGAATTTTAAAGGAGATGAGTTTAACGTGTACCGCACTTTAAGAAATATCAATCCCTCACCCTATTTATTTTATTTCGATCTCGGAAGTTTTAAAATTTTCGGCTCGTCCCCCGAAGCACAACTGGTGGTAACTAAAAACATAGCCGAAATACATCCCATAGCCGGCACTTACAAAAGAACAGGCAATGATCATGAAGATGAATTAAGAGCCAGCGAACTTTTAGCCGATGAGAAAGAACAAGCCGAACACATGATGCTGGTTGATCTTGCCCGCAATGATCTGAACAAATACTGTAAAAATGTGAAGCTGGCTTTTTTAAAGCAGACACAATTTTATTCGCACGTGATTCATCTGGTAAGTAAAGTAACAGGTTTGTTGCGAAAAGGCATTCACCCCTTTGATATTTTAACCGGAACTTTTCCTGCAGGGACTTTATCAGGAGCACCAAAGCACAGAGCCATGCAATTAATAGATGGCTATGAAAATGATTCGCGGGAATTTTACGGAGGTTGCATTGGTTTTATTTCACACGACGATCAGCTTAACCATGCAATTATGATCCGTACGTTTTTAAGTAAGGATTACACCTTGTATTATCAGGCCGGGGCCGGGGTGGTAATTTCTTCAAGCGAAGAAAGTGAAAATAACGAAGTACACCATAAAATAAGCGTGCTTCAAAAAGCAATAGAACAGGCTAAACAAATTAATAACAATCAAAAATTAAAGCAACATGAAACTGCTTCTGCTTGATAATTACGATAGCTTCACTTACAATCTTGTTCAATTAATTGAAGAGGTTAGCGATATTAAATTTGAAGTTCACCGGAATAATAAGATTGCCTTGCGTGATGTTGACCAATTTGATAAAATACTTTTATCGCCTGGGCCTGGTGTACCAAAAGATGCGGGAATTATGCCGGAGCTTATTAAAACCTATTCCAAAACAAAATCCATTTTAGGGGTTTGCTTAGGCTTACAGGCCATTGGCGAAGCTTTTGGCGGCCAGTTAATGAAGCCAGAAACCGTTTACCATGGAAAAGCAACTCCAATAAAAATAATTGAGCAAGAGGATATCTTCAAAGATTGTCCGGCTCAGATCACCGTAGGGCGTTACCATTCCTGGATCGTGAGCAATAAAGATTTGCCGGCTTGCTTATCGGTAACAGCGGTTGATTCACATAATAATATTATGGCCTTAAAACATGAAACATTAAATGTGCGCGGTGTGCAATTTCATCCGGAGTCTATCCTTTCTGAGTATGGCGAATTAATGATCAGAAACTGGCTGAACAATTAGAATCTTACTATGAAAAACAAATTAGAAAAACTTGCCTTAGGATTTTCACTTGACGAAAAAGAAAGTTATGATCTGATAACAGACATTTCAGAGGAAAAACTAAACGCTACTCAAATTTCTGCGGCACTTGCATTTTATATTTCCAGATCAATTACCAATGAAGAACTTTCAGGTTTTAAGAAGGCATTGCTTGATCTTAGTATTCCTGTAAAATTAGATAAACAAGGAATAGATGTATGCGGCACCGGTGGCGATGGAAAAAACACGTTTAATATTTCAACGCTTTCGGCACTCGTACTCGCCTCTGCAGGCATCCCAATTGCCAAGCACGGCAATTATGCTTCGAGTTCTGTTTCCGGTTCATCAGATGTACTTAAACATTTAGGTTATCAGTTTAAAACAACCGCCGAAGAATTAAATGCCGACATGAATAATTTTAACTTTTGCTTTATGCATGCGCCGCTCTTTCATCCTGCACTAAAAAAAGTAGCCGCTATACGAAAGGAAATGGGCGTTCGTACGTTTTTTAATATTATGGGTCCACTGGTAAATCCCGCAAATATTTCAGGCAGATATGTAGGGGTTTTTAATCTGGAAACCGCTCGCTTATATAATTATCATTTGCAGAAAGAAAAATTAAATTATACTATTGTTCATTCCATCGAAGGATATGACGAAGTAAGTTTAACTTCTCCCTTTAAATTATACAGCAACAAAGAAGAGCAACTAATACAGCCCGAGGATCTTGGGTTTAAAACAATAAAAGGGGCAACAATATTATCAGGTAATACAATAGCTGCTGCCGGCGACTTATTTGTGTCAATTTTAAAGAACGAATGCACACAGGAGCAGAAAGATGTGGTTGTTATAAACAGCGCCCTTGCTTACAAATGCCATAAACCGGAAACAATTTTAGCGGATGCGGTTAATATATGCCGTGAAACAATAGAATCAAAAAAAGCATTCGAACTTTTTAAAAAAATAATAAACAATTAATTATGATCACCCTAACAGATATAATCACCCATAAGAAACTGGAAGTTGAAAAAAACAAAAGTTTATATCCGGTACAGCTCCTCGAAAGCTCTTTATACTATAAATCCAAAGCCGTATCGCTGAAAAAATATTTATTACGCCCTGATAAAAACGGGATTATAGCAGAGATAAAAAAGAAATCACCTTCTATCGGCGACATTAACAAATACGCGAATGTTGAAAAAATTTCTATTGGTTACATGCAGGCCGGCGCCAGCGCCTTATCCGTTTTAACGGATAAAGATTTTTTTGGCGGAAGCAATGCTGATCTTACTATCGCCCGAAAATATAATTTTTGCCCCATTCTCCGAAAAGACTTTACCATTGATGCCTATCAGATCATTGAGGCAAAATCAATTGGAGCTGATGTTATTTTATTGATTGCCGCGGTTCTTTCAAAAGAAAATATTAAAGAATTTACAGATCTTGCACATTCCCTTGAAATGGAAGTGATCCTTGAGATTCACGATGCTTCGGAACTCGAAAAAATATACGACAAGGTAGATGTTATCGGAATTAACAACCGGGATTTAAATACCATGAAAATTAATATTGAACATTCCGCTCAAATAAGTGAAATGCTTCCCAAAAATATAATACGCATTTCAGAAAGCGGAATTCAAACACCGGAACATATTATTTATTTAAAACAATTTGGTTACCAGGGATTTCTAATTGGCTCCAATTTTATGAAGCATGCCGAGCCTCATCTGGTTTGCAAGCAATTTATCAATGATCTTGTAGAAAAACAAGGCCTCAAAAAAATTCTTCATAAAAATTAAAGCGTGAGGCATAAAAACACTATGAACAGTAGAACTTATTAAAAAAATCAGAAGCAATAATTATGATCATTCAATTAAATAATAATATTTCGGAAGCGCACTATTCTGAACTTGAAAAAGTATTAACCCTTAATAAATTTTCTGTTACTGAAGTAAAAACACAATTTGACCGTTACCTGGTGTGCATTGGAAAAAAAGAAATTGATATCAGAAGCTTCGGGCATTTAGCCGGTGTTAAAGACGTCCATATTGTTTCTGATAATTATCAGTTAGTCAGCAGAAAATGGAAAACTAATTATACAAAAATAGACCTCGGCGAAGGCATAATTATTGGAGGCGGAACCCCTGTAGTAATGGCCGGCCCTTGTTCTATTGAAAGCGAAGAACAGGTTGTAAAAGTTGCCGAGCATCTGCATAAAAACAATATCAAGATCATGCGCGGTGGCGTATTTAAACCGCGCAGCTCGCCCTACGCTTTTCGCGGAAGTGGAATTGATGGATTGAAGATGATGTATTCCATATGCAAACCTTATGGCATAAAAATTATTACTGAAGTGATGCAGGAATCTCAGATAAACGATATGCTACCTTATGTGGATATATTTCAGGTAGGCGCAAGGAATTCACAAAATTTTAATTTGCTTGATGCCTTAGGAGAAGTAGATAAACCTGTCATGATCAAACGCGGATTAAGCGGAACGATTGAAGAACTTTTATTTTCAGCGGAATATATTTTCAGTAAAGGGAATGAACGTTTGCTCTTATGCGAAAGAGGCATCCGTACGTTTGAAACTGCGTACAGGAATACCTTTGATATTAATGCCTTACAGGTTTTAAAAGACAAAACGCATCTTCCGGTGATAGCCGATCCTTCGCATGGTGTTGGCGTAAGAAGCTACGTTCCCAAGCTCACCCTTTCATCCTTAATGAGTGGCTGCGATGGGGTTATTTACGAAGTGCATGAAAAGCCGGAAGAATCATTTTCTGACGGCCAGCAAACGCTGAATTTTTCAGAATCCGAAGAGCTGATCAAAAAAATCAATACCGTCCTTCAGATATTATAAAGTTATTTAAAGACTTAAAAATTCTTAAATCGTTTATTCATTTTAAAAGTTCAAATGAATAATCCGGGTTAAAGAAGCATCCCCGCAATAGTAGCAGAAAGATAGCTCGCCAAGGTGCCGCTTACAAGCGCCCGTAGCCCCAACTTCGCAAGATCCGCTCGCCTTTCAGGCGCCAGGGCCCCTATTCCGCCAATCTGCATTCCTACCGAACTGAAATTAGCGAAACCGCAAATGGCAAAGCTTGCAATGATCAACCCTTTTTCACTTAAAGGTTTTGCAAGATGATGTGTCATGGTGTCAAAAGCTACGAATTCATTTATCGTTAATTTTTGTCCCATTAAAGTGGCCACTTGCTGCACATCTTCGCTTGGCACACCCATAGCCCATGCCATTGGATAAAACAGTTTTCCGAAAACATAATCGAGTGATAAATGCACAGTAGTAAGCTGCCCGTTTATATACTCACTCCAATGAATAAAGCCCAGGCAATAGTTCAGTAAAGCGATCAGGGCAATGAATCCGATCAGCATCGCTATCACATTAATAGCAATCTTCATCCCGTCTGACGCCCCATGTGATATAGCATCAATTAAATTGGTGTGTTCTTTTTTTACTTCTAGCTTAACGGTTCCTTTTGTTACCGGCTCTTCTGTTTCCGGGAAAATAATTTTTGAGATAACAATCGCGGCCGGTGCTGCCATTAAGCTGGCCGTGAGAAGATACTCCGCTCTTGCGCCCATGTTTACATATACAATTAAAATACCGCCGGCAATACAAGCCATGCTTCCTGCCATCGAAGAAAGTAATTCTGATTTTGTCATGCTCGGCAAATAGGGCCTGATCATTACCTGCGCTTCCACTTGTCCTACAAAAGCGCTGGCAATATTGCTCAGTGCTTCTGCCCCGCTTGCCCGCATTACAAAATTCATGGCACGGGCAATGATGGCCACAATGCGTTGCATAATTCCAAGGTGATACATAATGGCCACAAGAACGCAAACAAGTATAATGGTGGATGTAACACTGAATGCGAATACAAAGGTGTGCTTCATTCCAAATGCGGCAGCGGAGCCATCGTGCGTGTCTACCATAATGCCGCCGTAAACAAAGGAAGCTCCCTGCGTTGCAAACTGTTCAATCTTCGACATTCCCTTTCCCAGGAATTCAAAAAACCGTGTAATGAGGGGAACTTTTAAAACAAGAAGGGCTATTATAATTTGTAAAGCCAGGCCGCTGAACACCAGGCGCAAATTGATCGCCTTCCTGTTGTTCGACATTAACACGGCTATCCCAAAAATGAGTACTATTCCTATTAATCCGGTGAATCTGTCCATCTTAAATTATTTTGAAAAATACATAAATAATCCCGAATTATTCTTTCGAAATTTTTAACTGATAATTTTATTGAAAATATCCGCTTTTTTATGCTTTGCCTTGTCACATTTCTAAATCGGGATAACTTCAACTAATACAAAGCATAAGTTGATTAAAAAAAATGTAACCAAAGTAAATATCGTGGTTATTAAATTAAAAGGAGGAAATATGAATCGCATTATTATTATCACACTGGCTTTAGTTTCATTTAATGCAAAGGCGAAACACCAGAAGCTGAATCTTCAGAAAGCAATGGAACAGCACCTCGTAAAGGCCAAAGCCAATAGCCTCGGGGGTTACCAGGGATACTGCATGAATTTGAACCTGATAAGTTTAAGTCCCGACTCGCTGATAGTTTATATAGAAGCCGGCAGGAGACTGAATTCGACCGATGATAAAAACCAGGATATCTTAATAGTGAAAGAGGAGATTATTGTGCTCAGCAAGCTTGAAAACAAATGGGTGAAGGTGAAGGGATACTGCTGCCAGGCCAACAACCACAGTCCTTCACAAAACGCGAAGTACGATATTAATACCCTGGCCGACAGTAGTCTTGTAACCCTGGCCCGCTACCTCAACGCCGGAAGTTTTGATGCACATGTGGAGCAACAGGCCATCTGGGCAATCAGCGACAAAAAGCCCACCGCCAATATTACCATGAGGAACGATTCGTTGTCGCTGCCTTTACGTGAACTCGTTGCAACCCTCAAAGGCGAACCTCTCCCGTGGTACACCGTAATTTCCCGCACATATGTTTTTACCTCCGGTGTAATGGAAAATTATCCGCAGTTGCTTCGCGGTAAATTAAATTACAGCAATGATAGAGATACCTATGTAACGCTTTTTATACTCGATAATAAAGGAAAGGAAGTTTGTCTTTTAAAAAGCCAGTGGATGAAAGCGGAAGTTAACGGAAATTACGATTTAAACGTACCTGTAAAAAGTCTTGCTAAAGGGAAATACTCAATTGGATTGAGAACCAGTGATAAGGAACTTACTAAAAGAGAATTCGAGATTTGAAGATTAGCCACAGACTTCACAAATTACTCAGATGTAATCTGTTAATCTGTGGCTATATATTATCCTTTAAATAACGAATATTTTACCATCATCGTATTTACTTTCTTTTTTACTTTCGCTAATTCTTTGGGATTATCTTTATTCATCAGCACGGTATCCAGAAGTTCCACCACTTTTAAACATTCTTTTTCTTTTAATCCCCGTGTGGTGATTGCCGGGGAGCCAATACGGATGCCAGAAGTAACGAAGGCTGATTTATCATCAAAGGGAACCATGTTTTTATTAACAGTTATGTTCACCTGTTCCAAAGCAGCCAGCGCTTCTTTACCCGTTAGGCCTTTGCTTCTCAGGTCAATTAAGAACATATGGTTATCTGTTCCTTTGGAAACAATATTATAGCCAAGATCCATAAAACCTTTTGCCATTGTTTGAGAGTTTTTTACAACCTGAACGCAATAGTTCATATAGTCATCGCTTAGCGCTTCGCCATAAGCAACTGCTTTTGCGGCAATAACGTGCTCTAACGGTCCGCCCTGTGTGCCAGGGAATACAGCCATATCCAGAAGATTGCTCATCATTTTGGTTTCACCTTTCAGGGTTTTTTCGCCAAACGGATTTTCAAAATCCTTACCCATCATTACCATTCCGCCACGCGGTCCGCGAAGGGTCTTATGCGTTGTTGTTGTAATAATGTGGCAATGCGGCATTGGATCGTTCAATATCCCTTTGGCGATTAATCCGCTTGGATGTGAAATATCTGCAAATAAAATAGCCCCTATTTCGTCGGCTATCACACGAAGGCGTTTATAGTCCCAGTCGCGGGAATACGCACTTGCCCCGCAAATGATCATTTTGGGTTTTTCTTTTTTAGCCGTAGCCTCAAGCGTATCATAATTTATAAGGCCTGTTTCTTTTTCAACTCCGTAAAAAGTAGGACGGTATAATTTTCCGGAAAAATTTACCGACGAACCATGCGTTAAATGGCCTCCGTGAGAAAGATCCAGACCTAATATCGTATCGCCGGGTTTCAGGCATGCAAGCATTACTGCGGCGTTGGCCTGCGCGCCGGAGTGCGGCTGAACGTTTACCCATGCGGCACCGTAAAGTTCCTTAGCGCGGTCAATGGCAAGCTGCTCCACTTTATCAACCACTTCGCAACCGCCATAATAGCGTTTAAAAGGAAGGCCTTCGGCATATTTATTGGTAAGTACACTTCCCATAGCTTTCATTACCTGATCACTCACGTAATTTTCACTCGCTATAAGTTCAATGCCTTCGGTTTGACGGTGCAATTCTTCTTTAATTAATTTAAAAACGAGCGTATCTTTTGGAATCATGGTTTAGTTGTTAGATGGTGATTGAAAGGATTTATTATAAAGGTTAACTGCTGCCAATAAAATTAAACAAATTATAGGTGATTGTGCAATGCCAAGCAGCCAGCGGCTAAAAGTGTATTCGTCGTTTTTTAACGTGCCATTTACCAGATAACCGATCCCCATGGATATGCCCGCTAAAATTAGCAAAAGCAAATAAGAGATGGTAAGAATTTTGAGAATATTTTTTACAGGGGCGAGTTTTCTAATGGCAAAGTAACTGAGTGCATAAAAAACCAATACCCATAAAAAAGTAAAAGGATATTTTGAGTAATATAAAGCGGGATAGGACCAGTTTAAAAACGGCGACATTATTGCGGGGGCAGTTTTACCGATAATGGCATACTCATTGGTACCCCTGTAAACACTGGCCAGAATGATGTTCATGTGCTCAAAAAAGCGTTCGCGGAAATAGCCGGTAACTCCAAACAAGACCAGGAATAAAAGAATGCCTTTAATTTTCATGGGCCGGAGAACTGTTTTTATTGGAAAATTTATTGATCCAGATCATCCAGAGCCAGAAGATAAAAGCATACACAATAAATGTAAACGTATAGGTGTGATTAAAATCGAGGTATTCATTGGCATACATGTTAATGAACATAAGAGCAATCACCCTTAAGATATTTAAAAAATGAATGGCGAGTATCCCCAGCGGAATGAACCACCATTTGCTTTTTTGGTGACCAGGATAGGCAATTACAAAAACAGCAAACAAAGTAAATAGGGTAATGGCATTGCAGTTAGAGCCTATCCAAACCCCCGTGCCGCCGTCCAGCCCTATTACCTGAAGGTCAATTTTCTGCAGCTGTTTAAACGTTTTAACTCCAAAAAGGTTCACAATGAATTCGGCAGAATTAATGATACTGCCAATAAACTTCTGATCGTAAAAAGTATATTTTTTTACTACGAACTGGTAAACAAGAAATAATATAAGATAAAGGAATCCTGCAACAATGATAAATCTTACAAAGGCATTTTGCTTTATTATGGCCTTCATAAAAACAGTCGGTTAAGAAAGTTTGGAGCTTTTTTTGCGGGAATTGTAAAGTTTTTTTGCTCCGTAAGCTGCGCCGGCAGCAATTAACACACTTATACCTCCATCAATTGGCACACAGGGAGGGGGCCAGCAGGCAGGCGCTCCGCCGGGTGGCGGTGGCGGGGCTGAATGAAGCAATTGAGCAAAGCCAAGAAACAGAAACAGAAAAAATAAACCCTTAAGTGTTTTCATTATATAAGGGGCAAATATACAAAAAAGATTGAATTTATCAAAATTTGCGTATAAAGACATATATTTGCGTCCTTAAACCTCCCTGTGGCTGACATTAAGAAAAAACAAGCTATTATTTCTCAAAAGGACCTAAATCTTTTTTTAAGGATTCTTAAAGCCAACTGGTGGGTTCCAATTATTATTTTACCGGTATTTTACGCGGTCGGCTCCTTTTATGTTTACCGCATTACCAATATTTACAAAGCCTCTACCGAATTTTTATTGAAAAGTCAGGATACCTATTACCAGGGAAATGTAGTAAGCGACAATAATTTTTATTCCTATGGCACCTATGTGGATAATCTCAATGAAAAACGCATTATCCAATCCTATGATCTTTCAAGCAAAGTGGTGGATAAACTCCGCGACAGGCTGCAGGTGTCCTATTTTATTGTTGGAAAAGTACGTACTACCGAGCAGTTCTCCGGCATGCCCTTTAAGATTCTTGTAAATAACATTAACCCCGGCTACTACGAAAAAGTATTTGATTTCAGGGTAATTGATTTCGATAATTACGAAATCAGCTTCGAGGAAAATGGGGATAAAAAAATTAAAAAAGGAAAGTTTAATGTTCCGCTTATCGATACCGAATTGCTGATTACTGTTGAGCGGACGGATATTTTTTCGGAGAACAAAGTAAACGATTTTAAGAGTTTTTTATATCAATTTAGTGTTCATACCACCGATTACCTGATCAACAACATCCGTGCAAACTTAACCATAGACAATCCCGAATTTACCAACATTTTGGAAATTGGATTAAAGGATATTTTGCCGGAGCGCGCTGTGCTTATCCTGGATACGCTTAACAGTGTTTATTCAATGAGCAAGCTTCAAACCAAATACGATCTTAATGAGCGTACCATCGCTTATATTGACATTCAGCTCAATCAAATTACCTTTTCATTGAAGGGAATTGAGGACACCATGCAGAATTACAAAACCAAACGATCCATTATTGATCTGGATTGGGAGCGCGGTGATTTTTTAAGCAAAATAGGTGGTTATGACAATCAAAAATCAGGTCTGAAGCTTCAGTTAGACGCTTTAAATGACCTGGAGAAATACATTATTGAAGATAAAGATCCGCAGTTTTTACCTCCAAATGTTTTTGTTACTGAAAAGTCTGGTTTTATGTTACAAGCTGTTACCGACCTTTATAATAAGCAAATTCAATTAAACAACCTTTACAACGTTGCTAAGGAAACCAACCCGGTAATCACCGATCTTAAAACAAGCATTAAGAAAACAAAGCAGGATTTGCTGGTTTACATCAATAACACCCGAAAAGCCACAGGTCAGCAAATGGAAAGCCTCGACAAGGAAATACTGAGGTATATTAATGAAGCTAAATTAATCCCTGGGAAGCAACGGGACATTTTAACCATACAGCGTAAGGCCAATGTAAACGAGCAGCTTTATAATTTTTTATTGGAAAGAAGGGCCACTACCAAGATTGCCAGGGCCAGTATTGTACCCGATATTAAAATCGTAGAATCCCCAAGAAACATTGGAATAGACTCCCCGGACAAACCAAAGATCCTGAAACAGTTTGTAACAATGGGCGTTTTGCTTACCCTGATGATCATTGTGATTCGGATGTTTTTTTATTCAAAAATAAAAACCGTCGAACATTTAAAAGAGCTTACCGAATTACCGCTTATTGGCGTATTACCAATAGTGAAGAATGCAGCCAGTGAAGGAATTATTGTTGAACAAAGTCCTAATTCTTTAATAGCTGAATCGTTCCGTAACTTCCGGACGAATTTACAGTACGCCAATATCGGGATCGACGCTAAAACTTTTCTTGTAACTTCTTTCCTTCCAGGCGAAGGAAAAACATTTACCAGCGTTAACCTCGCTACTATTTTAGCACGAAGCGGTAAAAGAACAGTGCTGTTAGAGCTTGACCTTCACAAACCACGGATTTTTAAACGGTTTGGCCTACCCATCCAGGAAAAAGGTATTACCACCTATATAACCGGCCAAAGTACAATTGAAGAGATTATACTACCTACCGTTGTTCCCGATCTGTTTTGTATTTTTTCGGGACCAATTCCTCCAAATCCTTCTGAATTTGTGCTTTCAGAAAAAATGAAAGACCTGATCACTTATGCCAAAGCAAATTTCGACTTTGTAATTATTGATACACCACCTGCAGGCCTCTTATCAGATTCGGTTTACCTGATTCAGCAAGTAGACGCTTCAATATTTGTATTAAATACCAAATCAAGCACTAAAAAGGTTATTACCTTTATCGAAGAACTTATCGAGAACAATAACCTTAAAAACATTCATCTGCTTTTAAACGGCGTTAAAAACATGGGCCGCCGCTATTACTATCAGGGCTATGGCTATAGTTACGGTTACGGTTACGGTTATGGCTACGGCAAAGGCTATGGGACTAAAAGATAGTTGTATAAATGCACAAAATTGAGTAATTTTACTACTCATTATGCTTGAAACTCTCATATCTTCCAAAACAAGGATTAAGCTTCTTTACAAGTTCTTCCTCAACAGCAACACCACTTCTTATTTAAGGGGCCTGGAAGAAGAGTTTAATGAATCCACAAATTCCATCCGGCTTGAACTGAATAAATTTGAAAGCGCGGGTTTTCTCGTTTCTTCCTCCGAAGGCAACCGGAAAGTATTCAAGGCAAACACCACACATCCTTTGTTTAAAGACATTAACAGTATTGTTTTAAAACTCACCGGCATTGATCATGTGATTGATTATATCCTGCAGCGTATTGGAAAATTGGAGAAAGTGTACCTGGTGGGTAATCTTTCAAAAGGAATGGATACTGATGTAATTGACCTTGTGCTGGTTGGAGATATTAACAAACCGTACTTGGTAGAATTGATAGGTAAGGCAGAGAAAAAAATAAATAAAAAAATTAAATTCATAAGCTATTTGCCTGATGAGTTTGGACTGGATAAAATACAAGAACCGGGTCTGCATCCTTTGCTGATCTGGTCGAGATGATTGGTTATTAGTTATCGGTTATTAGTTAAACTGATAACCATTAACAATAACTTTTAAAGAAGAATACTACTTAGTCATGTGACTGAGGTGGCGAAGCTGTGAAATGATTTCTGAATTAAGAATTAAGAATTAAGAATTTTAGTGGTCTGGAAAGCCTTATACGTAGCCTCACGCAGCGAAAAAAAAGTAGTGGTCCGTTTACAGGAACTTGGAATAGAAGCCTACTTGCCCTTAAAAAAAGAACAAAAACAATGGAGCGACCGGAAAAAAATTGTCATCAGTCCACTCATCAACGGGTATGTTTTTGTGAACATTACCGATCAGCAACGCGAACTTGTTTTTAAAGCAAGCGGCGTAATACAATATGTGCGATACAATGGCGGCGATGCAATTATACGTGAACAGGAAATAATGGTTTTAAAAAGTATTGAGGAAAAAGGGTATTACGCCGAAGCAGGAACAATAGAAAAGTTTGGTTCTGGTGAACGGATGCTTATTAAACATGGTCAGTTTAAGGGCATGACCGGCATCGTTGAACGCAGCAGCGGTAAAGAAATTTATACTATTTTATTGGAAAGCATCGGTTACTCTCTCAGAATAAATCTTCCTTCAGAAGTTTTAAGCAAGAAAGACTAGCAAATGAAGATCCATTTGATTTCTTTAGCCTCGCCCTGTTTTCTGAAAAGATCCAGTTTTTATAAAGTAACAACAACGCGACAGTTTTAGTAAACGTGACGGTTTAGAATAAAAAAAGTATGAACGTATTAATTAATTTTCTCAAACAGAATACAATTACAGAAGAATGAATACTAGTGCTCGTAAACCCGAAGAATGGGACCTTGTAATAAAACCAAGGGATAGATGGTACCAGTTAGATCTTGGAACTATTTGGGAATACAAAGATTTACTCTTCTTACTTGTTCGAAGAGATTTTATTTCTCAATATAAACAAACAGTACTAGGCCCTATATGGTTAATTATACAGCCGGTTTTAACCACAATCATATATTCAATTATATTTGGTTTAATTGCCAGAATTGGAACAGATCAAATTCCACCACTTTTATTCTACTTGTCGGGCCTGACACTTTGGTCTTATTTTTCTGATTGCTTTATTAAAACCTCGAATATATTTATCGCCAATTCATCCATTTTCGGCAAAGTATATTTTCCGCGGTTAATTGTTCCACTTTCAGTTCTTGTTTCCAATCTCATAAAACTTGCCATACAGCTTTTACTATTTCTGGTTGTTTGGTTTTATTATAATTTTACAAATCCTTCTTTTCATCCAAATTTAATTTACATTGTATTCTTGCCAATATTAATCATTATGATGGCGGGGCTGGGATTGGGCTTTGGAATATTAGTCTCTTCACTCACAACAAAATACAGAGACTTAACCTTTTTAGTCGGGTTCGGAGTACAACTCCTCATGTATGCCAGTCCTATTGTTTACCCGATGTCGCTTGTACCGGAAAAATATAAAATTATAGTTCTGCTTAATCCGCTTACTTCCATAATAGAAGGTTTCAAATTTATGTTTTTAGGCACAGGGATCTGGAGTTGGACATCTTTGTTATATAGTTTTTCTTTTATGACAATACTCATTTTATTTTCTCTGATTGTATTTAAGAAAGTAGAAAAAACATTTATGGATACAGTTTAAATATGAAGCCAGTTGTAATTAAAGTAGAAAATATTGGTAAGCAATATCGCCTGGGTGATGTTGGTTCAGGATCACTTAAAAGTGATATTAGCCGTTGGTGGCAAATGGCTCGCGGAAAAACTGATCCTAACTTGAATTTAGGAGAAGTAAATGACAGAAGAATTATCGGTAGAAGTGACTTGGTTTGGGCTTTAAAAGACATAAACTTCGAAATAAAACAAGGAGAGGTTTTGGGTATTATCGGCAAAAACGGTGCGGGTAAATCAACATTGC
>JACDDR010000051.1 GCA_013816895.1 Bacteroidota bacterium | reverse complement strand
ACCTCACAATGCCTCAGCGCAACTGCTGCCGGTATTTACACTTGCCAGACTACTTTAATTACCGGTTGTGTAGGCCCAGTATTCACGTATACACTTTCAAATTACAGCAAACCGGTTGTTTCATTTAATAAAACTTCAACTAGCGCCTGCGCTCAGCAGTATACTTTCACCAATACGTCAACTATCAGCAATGGCTCTATATCCGGTTATTACTGGAATTTCGGAAGCAGCAACAGCACGCTTCAAAACCCTGTTGTTAACTTCCCGGGACCAGGAACTTATACTGTAACACTCCTTGCTACTTCTAACAAAGGTTGTTCCGATACCAGCAAACAATTCCTTGCCATTTATCCAGCTCCTGCTCCGTTATTTAATGCGCCATCGGCCTGTGTGAATGCAAGTGTTAATTTCACAAACAATTCAACAATCAGCAGTGGCTCCATTAACAGCTACACCTGGACCTTTGGGAACGGAGGTTCTTCGCAGCTGATGAACCCTTCGGTGACCTACGTTTCACAGGGTAATTACCCGGTATCCTTATCAGTAACCAGTAACCAGGGTTGCGTAGCTTCGGTTACGAACCCTGTAACTATTTATCCTTTACCGGTTGCAATGTTCAACGCACCAAATGTTTGCTTCGGAACCAACACTAATTTCAGCAACCTTAGCACTATTTCATCGGGTAGCATTAGTACTTACAGCTGGGACTTTAACAACGACGGTACTCCCGATAACACAAGTAATAGTCCTTCCTTTCAGTATCCTGCTCCCGGAACTTTTACAGTAAGCCTGGCAGCAACAAGCGGTTTTGGCTGTACAAATGTTTCTTCGGGCACCGTTGCAGTTCACGCAAATCCTACTGCATCGTTTCTCTCAAACACAGTTTGCTTTGGCACCTCCACAACGTTTACCAATCAAAGTACCGCTGGTCAAGGCGATGCAATTATTTCCAATGCTTGGAGTTTTGGTGATGCCTCTTATGCTTACGTGAATAGTCCGATTCACAATTATTCAGGTCCAGGAACTTATACCGTACAACTTATGGTAACCTCTAATCATAATTGTACAAGTATCGTTGTGTCCACCACTAACGTGCATGCATTGCCACTAACAAACTTTAGCTCAAATGCCGCCTGCCAGAATCAGACTACCCAGTTCAACAATTCAACAATAATACCAGGTGGCACCATTTCAAAATGGCGCTGGGATTTTCAAAACGACGGAATCTGGGATGATACGCTGAGTGTAAATCCGGGAATTGTTTATCCTGCCTTTGGATCATACAACTGCAAACTGCAAGCCGTTAGTGATAAGCAGTGCGTTTCTCAGAAAATTAACCCTGTTATCGTTCACGCGAACCCGGTGGTAGATTTTTTCACGAGATCAAGCTGTCTGGGCGACATCACAACTTTTACAAACACTTCTTATTGCGCTGATGGATCGATTGCCAGTAACCAGTGGGATTTTAACGGCGATAATGTAATTGACAATGTGTTTGCAAGTCCTACTTATACTTATCTTTCAAGTGGTGTTTATCTGGTGAAACTGGAAGTGCAGACCCAGTATGGATGTACCAATGTGAAATCAAAATCAGTGTATGTAAATCCTCGTCCGCAGCCAGTTTTCAGTTCACTTAACAGGAAGGGTTGTCCTCAGTTGTGCGTGGCTTTTACGAATTCTTCAACCATTGCTACCGGTGCCATCGTGACCACTCAGTGGCTGTTTGGCGACGGAAGCATGCCGTCTTACAGTTTAAATCCAACACATTGTTACAACAGCGGAAGCTATAATGTTACCTTAAAAGTTGTGAGCGATAGTGGTTGCGTTGGAACACTCAATCAGCCTTCCTTTGTAACCGTTTATCCGCAGCCCGTTGCAGGTTTTAAAGTGCAGCCCGATGAGATTGATGAACTGGAACCAAACATTAGTGTTGAATCGGAAGCAACAGCCGCGAGCGTTACCAACTATTATATTAACGATGGCAGTAATTATAACACGGCTAACTTCAGTCACACTTTAAAAAACGCCGATAATGGTAAGCCCATTATTTTCCAGGTGGTAACAACCGAATATGGTTGCAGGGATACAGCCCACAAAGTGCTGAACATTAAACCAACCTGGGTAATTTATATTCCCAATACTTTTACGCCGAATGGCGATGGTGTTAACGATGGTTTCCAGGCCAAAGGCGTAGGCATTTCCACTTTTAATCTGCAGATCTTCGATCGTTGGGGACATATTCTGTTTGAAGCAAATGATATAAACCAGCAATGGGATGGTACTACCAAAGGCAGCACTGAACCTATCAAACAGGACGTTTATGTATGGAAGGCCGAAGTAAGAGATATTTTAAATCATAATCATCAGTTAACGGGACATGTATCACTGATAAAATAAGGCAGAATGAGCGGAATGAAAAAAAACATTCCGCTCTCACTGTCATTTATAATCTAAGGCGAGACTGTATTGAAGGGCATGGACACAAAATTATTTACACCCTTTTAAATGTCTATTCTGCTACTAAAATCAGAGGGCTTATTTCAATTATATTTATTCCTACTATTGGATTAACAGCCTGCCCGTTCCCACTATTGTGTTGGTGTTGTATACTTTATAAAAGTAAATTCCTTCTTTCAAATTTTCTCTGCTAAGAATTGTTTTATTTTCATTAAAATCTCTTTTTAATACACTATTACCTAAAACATCATATACTTCTACAGCAAGGTTGCTTAATATTCCGCTCTCCGATTCAACAGTAATATTTACTTGAGTGGAAAAAGGATTGGGGTATACATTTATTGAAACACCTTTAACGTATTCATTATTTTTTATTCCTGTTGTAAATGACCCATTCCATTTATACATACCGGCAACCGTTGAGCTTGTATTGATTCCACCACTCCAGCCGGTAGTTGAGTTTAAAAATGCTACTGAACTGTGGCCAACTGCGTCGATATTTATCCATGTAGCCCCATCATTAAGGCTATATGACGAACCATTAGTTAACGCCCCTGAAGCCTTACTGCCTGTACTTACATAGGTACCAACAGTGCCCGGAATATAAGCTAGCCCTGTTTCATACAGGTTGCCCGTGAACGCTAATGTGGTCCATGTAGCACCGCCGTTGGTTGTTTTAACCAATGAAGTACCATCCGTTGCGATACCATTATTAGCATCCTTAAAAGCTAAACGAGTTACACTGGTTAACCCGGTAGTTGTTGCGGTCCAAATTGCACCCATATTAGTTGATTTGTATACTCTGCCTGTTGATGTGCCGAACCATATTGTACTTCCAATTACCGAATAAATATTTTCGCCACCTATTTCTCCGAGTTGATTAACTGGAATATTTCCCGAAACAACACGGGCCCAGTTAGTACCACCATTTACCGTTTTATAAATTTCCCAATAGCCACCATTTGAATCACCAACGCAGACACCATTATTTTTATCAAACATATATACAAAATCGGTAGAGCCGCCCGGAGCTGCAAAAGTAGCTGTTGCTTGCGCCGCCCAGGTTGTTCCGCCATTATTGGTTCTATATATTGCCCCACCGCCATTGGTATTATCCAGCATAGAAACCCAGGCGGTGTCTTTATTGTATGCGCTGATAGAAGTTAAATCTAAAGCAGCTGCACCTGTTATGCTTCCTGGTGTCCAGGTAGTACCACCATTAATTGTTCGTGTAAATTTATTAACTGCCGCAATACCAGAGGTGTCAAAAGCGGTTGCCCATACCACATTAGCATTCACAATTGAAATATCGTTAATACCAAGTCCTGTTGTACTAAAACCGGAGGCCTGAGTTACCCATTGGGCATTTGAACTAAGAGTAATGGCAACTAAAATTGCAAAATAGAGTGTTTTTATTTTCATTTGGTTTTTGTTAAATCTTTAGTTATAAATTAATCTTCACCCTCCAATTCACAACTGCAACCTTTATCATCGTTATTACTATCCTGATGATCTCCTTCCTGATTATCACCTTCCTGCTCATTTGCAAATGATCCGTCATTGTTAAAAAGAGCAAGTGTTTTTTTGCCGTTTAAAGTGAATGTGGCTGCAAAACCGTTGTTATCCTTATTGTACCACGTTTCGTCGGTTGTAGTTGGATATTTGACTTTAAATGCCGCTAATACATCTGCATTAAGCGATTCGCGAGTAACGATTGCGCATGGTTTTTCTTTAGCTTCTTTTTTAAATGGATGTTTAATGTCAAATTTTTCGCACGAGGTCAAAAAAATGGTCATGAATGCAACTATCGCTATTTTTTTCATGGTTGTTGTTTTTAGGTTTATGTTTATATAGATGTATTTTTTTTAATTTTGGTTGGGTACCTTGTAAATTAATCTTTCACTTATCTAATCACTTGTTTTTACTGCCCTCTTCCGCCTTAAATTGGCTGGTCAGCTGAACAAAAGCAATTAATGTTAAAAATCATCAGCAAATCGCTTCATTCTCCTGACCAATTCCTCTTATTACAAATGCCATCCTAATCCCAGAGAAATACCAAGGGAATAGGGATAAACCTTAAATGAACTTTTTTGATTAATGGAAGACAAGGAACTCCTAAAAGTGGGTTCTACTATTATGCTGAGTTTTTTTACCGGACTATAAGAAACACCACATCCAACAATCCCTCCAAGATTAAATTGTTTTAAGCCCTCTAAATTCGATATTGTTTCCAGTCTGTTTTGAGCTTCAACTAAAAGTTTTTCGCCAATTAGAAAATTCAGTGAAAGTCCAAATTGTGCGTAATAGGAAAATTTATTATGGCGCATTTGGTATTTTGCAAGAAACGGAACGTTAATCATTTGAAGCAATTGGGTGGATGTTGTGTTGATTTTTAAACTATCTCCCGATTGTGGTGCGGGACTTGCATCATTTTGAATTTGAGCATTACCGTAACTTGTTTTGAATTGATAGTGTTGTTGTCCGTCAATTCCTGTTTTTGCATAGATAACTTTTGGACTTATACTTTGCATTAAGTAAGTGTATGCCGCACCTGTCTTTAAAGTCCATTTCGAGGATAAGTCATACCCGATAAGTAAACCTGTATTGAATGAAAAGTCAGGCGTTTCTTTGCCATCATATTCCGATTGAGTTTGACTATCATTATTGCTATTCGCATCAATTAAATATTTTTTCGTGAAATCAGGAGAAAAATACCCAATAATTGAAATCCGATGAATGAACTTGTTTTCCGGTTTGAGATCAGAAATCGGAGAAGCCGCTGCCGAATCACTCTTTACAACTTTAGTGATTGCGGCTTGACTCGCATCCACTTTAATGTCAGAAATTGGAGTAACGTTGTTATTTCTGTTAATCTGAATAGTTGAGTCTACTGGCGCAGAACCTGGAACAATTATTCCCTCAACAATGAGAAGAGTATCTGTTTTTTTGTTCGTTTGCTCAATTAAGGTGTTTTTAGTTATATTGGTTACAACAGCTTTGTCATTACTGCTTACAGAATTCATTTTTTCATTTTCATCTACCTGAGTTGAGTAGTTTTTGCGCATTACGGTATTACCAGTGAGCTTAGAGTCAGTATCATTAGATAAATTATCTCCGGTACTTTCTGTTTTTTTAGCCTTTAACTTATTGCCATAATTATTTGCCGGTAATAACACGTTATTATTTTTTGAATCAGAAATTACAGGAACAACAGTTTCATGTTTACTGATAGCGCCCGCTTTGGGTTTCGAAATTTTTTCTAACAAAAAATACAATCCAAAACTCGTAATTAAAAAAATGAATGAGGCTAACATTAGACGAAGTCTAAGCGCCACCCTGTATTTATTTGACGCCTTTTTATCGAGCTGGTGATCTAAAGACTCCCACACTTTTTTGGAAACCGGCATTTCATAGGATTCTATCTTCCCGGTAAATGATTTAGTTATATCGTTGTAACTTTCTTCCATTACGCAGTTAACGCTTTTTGATCGCCAGATAGTTTTTCCAATACTTTTTTAAGCCAGGTTTTAGCGTCAGATAAATTTGATTTAGAGGTTCCTTCACTTATGCCCAATTGCTCTGCTATTTCTCTGTGTTTAAGGCCTTCAAAAACATGCAAATTAAATACTATTTGATACATTGGAGGAAGTTTTTGAATTAAATGGATCAACTCTTTTGCATTTAAGTCACTTTCAATATTTTCATTACTTCTTTGATCTAATGATAAATCTTCTATGCTAATAATTTTATACAAATTTGATTTTTTACGCAATTTCTCTAACGCGGTATTTACCATAATCTTCCTGATCCAACCTTCTAAAGAACCATTATTTTTAAAGCCACCGATGTTGTCAAATACTTTCATAAACCCTTCGTTCAAACTTTCTTCTGCATCTTCCCTGTTTTTACTGTACCTGAAACAAACAGTCATCATCTTACCGGAATATTTTTTATAAAGAGCACTTTGAAAATGTCTGTCATTGTTAACACACCCGTTAATGAGATCAGCCTCTCTGTTTTCCAAAAATATATGTTCCTTTTTTAACATAGATGCGTGAAATCCGTAAATAGTTGGGTTGAATGCAGAGAAAACCCACAATTTGGCTTCCCCTAAATGTACTTAAGAATTCTATAGGAATTCTGAAGCTTTTTATTTCCTTCATTTTATTAATGATTTAACCATATTCACTGCTAACTGCCCCCTTTAATACAGCTAAGCCTTAACACTTTACAGTGTTTCAGAAACATTTATTTTTATACCCGGTTTATTTGTTGTATCTTTATACTCTTCAGTAGAAGATTGTAGTCTCAATCAAGTTTGTAATATCTCTTTGCAATCCATTAATTTTACATTTTTTATTCAGGAAAGCCTTATACATGTGTAGCGGGCGGATTAAAATCAATTAAAAACAATAACCAGTTCCGGTAAAGCGGAGCACAAAACAAAACAAAATGAACAAAGGAACAGTAAAATTTTTCAACGATGCAAAAGGTTTCGGATTTATTAAAGGTGAAAACGGTCAGGACATTTTTGTTCACGTTTCAGGTTTAACCGAAGACATTCGCGAAAACGACGAAGTGCAGTATGAAACAGAAAATGGAAAAAAAGGCTTAAACGCTATTAACGTTTCCGTTATCTCCTAATTATATAAATTGCAATGCGAAAGCAGCCTTAAACGGGCTGCTTTTTTTTTGCCCGATATTTTTAATATATAAAACAGCAGCCGGAAAAACAAGAAATATTTTTTTTTAATACTTTGTAATTAGTAAGGCTGCCCTTTCACAGAGTAAACAATCTGATGTAAGATTTCCCTCAAAATAATATTTTCTTTTCTCAACGAAAATATTAACTTTAATATCCCGGTCAAAAATAACAGTTCTTCCCCCGAAAAATAATCAGAAATAATATCGGCCTTAATATTATTTCACAATAATTTTTTAATATGGAGAAAACCTTACATTTATTATTAGCGGATGAAGACAGAAACGATTGTCTTTTATTTAACAAGGCCCTGATGCAGATTCCAATACCAACGAAACTTAAAACGGTGCACGACGGAGAACAACTCATTAAACACCTGTTAAAGAGCGCTGAACGCAAACCCGATCTCTTGTTTCTGGACTTTAATATTCCCTGTAAAAACGGATCAGAATGTTTATCAGAAATTAAAAAAAATAAAAAATTAAAAAACATTCCGGTGGTGGTGTATTCAACAACCCTTCATGGAGACATAGCTTCTTTTCTATATGAACAGGGAGCGCATTACTATATTCAGAAGATGGGTTTTATAGAATTGAAATTAACGCTTCATCGTATTTTAAACACCTTGCTGAAAAACGATTTTGAACGGCCCTCAAAAAAGAATTTTATTTTCAATATTGTTGAAGTATAACCTTTGCCTGGCACATTTTTAAAGAGTTTATATGCTATAAACTCACAACATGAAAGTTTCCGGCGAATATACCGATCCTGAAAAAAAAGATATTGCAAAACAGGATGATGAAACACTGGACGAAACCGGTGCCGATCATACAGGCTCTAACAATACAGATGAAAACTCAGAAGGCCGGAAAGAAGGCAAGAGCTTCTATGAGAAAAAACGTGAAGTGGAGCCCGGAAGTGAAAATAAAGACGAGCAAAAATAGCCCTTACTTTTAAAAATGTTTCCTGGGGAATAACTTCCGCATTTACAATCCCTTTGTTTGATTATTTTAATTTGTATATTTAATACTCCCCCCGGCACCTTACAATTGCGTTTATGACCTTTTCCTTTCTCAGTAAAAAGTTACCGGATACATATTGCTTAAGAAGCATCTGCAAAACTATTTCCGTATGGACGAATTCCTCTTTTCAGATCAGGAATCCGGCTAAATTAATACAATACCTCCCTGGGACAAAGTCTTTAGAATATTTTTAAGAAACGCAATCAAAAAAATTGACTACCTGGCAAATTTTAAAAACATATACTATGCAAATACCTCCGGAAGTAAAAACATATAAACTCCACTCTTCCCTTATTTGGTTTGATGAAAACGGGATCTTGTTTTCTTCTCCTATTTTGAACGTAACCCCTTCAACAAACATGGAGGATATTAAAAAAGAGATGGATATTTTACGTGGCATCATTGGTAAGGAAAAAGTTTGTCTTGTGGCAGAATCACATCCTAAATCCAAACCTCCGGCAAAAGAACACCGGGATTTTATTGCCGAAGAAATAAACAGTGTTATCAAGGCCTTGGCTGTTATTACCAATTCTCCGGTAAGCAAAATGATTGCTAATCTTTTCTTTGGATTAAAGCCTCCGCCGTATCCCACCAAAATGTTCAGCAACCAGAAAGACGCTGTTGAATGGATCAAACAATATCTGTAAGATTGATACCTGAATTAAATAAAGATAACCGCCTTGAGAAAATCATTCAGTTTCTCGGGAAACTGAATTCAGGAGATTACAGTGCACGTGAACCTCTTTCAGAAAAAGGCGATGAAATTGATACGATCATTCAGTGCTTAAACACCCTTGCAGAAAAAGCCCGGTTTTCGGGTAAGATGATTGGTGATTTTGAAAAACGAGCGGGCGCCATTATGGACGTGCTGCTGAAATATACGTTTTTTGATTTCAGTAAGAAGGCCGAGGTAAGTGAAACCGGCGATGAACTGGACGCCATAGCAATAGGACTTAATACCCTGGCCGAAGAACTGCTTGTAGCACATGAAGCGGAGGCAAAACAATTAAAGACTGTAAGCGAAGTCAATCATTTTCTGGATGCCATACTAGACCATATTCCAAACCTGGTATTTGTAAAAGACGCTAAAGATCTCCACTATATCAGGGTAAATAAAGCTGTGGAAAAACTTCTGAATCAAACAAAAGAGTCTCTTCTGGGGAAAACCAATTTTGATCTGCTACCTAATGAGCGAGCCCAAGAGTTTACAAAAAGAGACCGCGAAGCACTGGCTTTTGAAGGGGTTACCGATGTTCCGGAAGAACTGGTTCCTACCCTTAACGGCGATCGGTGGCTACATACTAAAAAAATGCCAATCATTGAAAACGGCATCACGCTTTATCTGTTGGGTATCTCAGAAGACATTACCGACCGTAAAGAAGCGGAAGAAAAAGTACAGGAGCTTAACCGCGAGCTTTCTCATAACGTAAAACAACTTGAAAACAGTAATAAAGAACTCGAAGCGTTTACGTATTCGGTTTCGCATGACCTTCGCGCACCTCTAAGAGCCATTCATGGTTATAGCAAAATACTGGAGGAGGAATATTTCTCGAAACTGGATGCCGATGCCCTTACCATGATGCACGCGATTATGGCCAACGCAAAAAAAATGGGGCAGTTAATTGATGACCTGCTCGCTTTTTCGCGACTGGGTAAAAAAGAAATTGAAAAGAAAGACATTAACATGGAAGAATTAACTTCCATGGTAATTGCAGAGTTAAGGAAACTGGTTGAAACAAAAGCGGAAATAACAGTGAAGCCTATGCCCAAAGCCTATGCCGACCATAACCTCATGCACCAGGTGTTAATGAACATTATTTCTAACGCGGTAAAATATTCTTCGCTGGTAGATAATCCAAAAATTGAAATTGGAGGAAAGGAAGAGCAGGAGGAGGTGATCTATTACATTAAAGATAACGGTGCGGGGTTTGACATGAAATATTACAATAAGCTTTTTGGAATATTTCAAAGGCTTCACGATGCTCATGAATTTGAGGGCACAGGAGTTGGACTTGCGCTTGTTAAACGCATTATTATACGACACGACGGAAGAGTTTGGGCTGAATCAGAAATAGGAAAAGGAACCACCTTTTATTTCGCACTTAGAAAATTTAAATACAAAAAACATGAACGATAACCAGATAGAAATAATTCTTGTGGAAGACAACCCGGACGATGCGGCATTAACCAAGAGAGCGTTTAAAACCAATAATATCTCCAACAGCCTCATCCATCTTAAAAATGGTGAGGAAGCCCTGGATTTTATTTTCAACGGGGGAACATACGATAATAAAACATTCACACATTTTCCAAAGATTATTCTGCTGGATTTAAAAATGCCCAAGGTAAATGGCATGGAAGTGCTGCAAAGAATAAAGTCGGATGAAAACACAAAAAAAATACCTGTTGTTATTTTAACTTCTTCTGCCGAAGACCCTGATATTAAAAAATGTTACGAGCTTGGCGCCAACAGTTATATTGTTAAGCCCGTTGAATTCGAAAACTTTACCAAAACAGTGGTTGAACTGGGCCTGTACTGGCTTATTTTGAATAAAGGATAGTTATTGCCTTATACCTTAATTGGTAAATGTGTTACCAGTTGGCTGCAGATAAATTCTGCTGCTTTGCCATCTCCATAAATTTGCGGGAATTTTAAACCTGTGTTCGAAATCAGTTTCGAAAAGGCTTCTTTTATTCTTGTTTCGCTGGCATCGGCTACTATAGCTGCTCCGCACTCCACAAGCTCCACCCATTCTGTTTCGGGTCGTAAAATAATGCAGGGCTTTTCAAAATAAAACGCCTCTTTTTGTACGCCACCACTGTCGGTCATTACCAGCCTGCAGTTTTTTTCAAGCGCTATCATTTCCAGAAAAGAAGCAGGTTCAGTGATTTTAAACTCCTTATTATTTTTTATGGCGGAAAAAATTTCAGGGCTAAGGTTTGTTTCAAGAAGTTTGGCCGTGCGAGGATGCAGCGGTAACACAACCTGTAGCTTTTCTTTTAAAGAAATATCGTTTAACGCTTTAAACAAGGCATTTAGTCGTTCAGGCTCATCAGTATTATTATTCCTGTGGATGGTGGCAAGAATAAATCCATTTTTTGTAAGATTAAATTTTTGAAGAATATCGGTTTTACTTTCAGCAACCGCGCTGAAATATAAACTGTTATCGTACATCACATCTCCGCAATGATAGATCCTGGGGTTGTTGGCCGTATAGGGCGCTCTTGCATCCGCTTTAAAACCTTCGCGTACCAGATTATCAAAGCCTGTCCTGGTAGGCGAAAACAAAAGCGTACTTACATGGTCGCACATAATGCGGTTAACCTCTTCGGGCATAGCTTTGCTGAATGAGCGTAGACCTGCTTCGATATGAATAACCGGTACATGTATTTTACTGGCTGCCACTCCGCCCGCAAGTGTAGAATTGGTATCGCCATACAAAACAATAGCATCGGGCTTTTCTTTTAAAAGAATTTCTTCTATGCCGGTGATCATTGCCGCGGTTTGTTTTCCATGGCTGCCGCTTCCAACATTCAGATTATAATCCGGCTGTGGAATGCTTAGCTCCTCAAAAAACACCTGGCTCATGTTGGCATCGTAGTGCTGACCAGTATGAACGATGATTTCTTTTATTTTATCGCTGAAATTATTTTTTATAGCCCTGCTTAAAGCGGCGGCTTTAATTATCTGTGGCCTTGCGCCAATGATCGTTACTATTTTTATCATGTTTCTTAACCGGTTCTAAATTATGGAATATTTATCTACCAACCACACATTTTACATCTTCCTTTTTACATTCATAAAAGTCCTTCATCTCCAAAACTATAGTAATCCTGATCGCCAACAATGATGTGGTCGAGCAATGCTATGTCAAATAACTGCAACGCCTCCTTTAATTTCCTCGTGATCACCTTATCTTCCATACTTGGCACTAACTGTCCGCTGGGGTGATTATGCGCGAGAATAATACCGCTGGCATTGTTTTCAATGGCAGATCTGCAAATTAAACGCGCGTCAACAACCGTACTGGTAATACCACCTTTACTAATGCATTCTGTTTTTACAATTTTATTGGCGCGGTTTAAAACCAGTATCCAGAATTCTTCATGGGGCAGATCGCTTAAAAATTTCTGCAGCGCTTCGTATGCAATTCTGCTCGAAGTAATTTTAACGCGTTCGGTTGTTGCATCGCTGCTTCTCCTCCGCCCCACTTCAAAAGCCGCCGCAATATTAACCGCCTTGGCAATTCCTACGCCTTTGTATTTTTTAAGCTCGTTTAATCCCATTTTTGCAATAGCATTAATGTTATTCTCATTTTCCGAGAGTATGCGTTGCGCCAGTTGCACTGCTGTTTCGTGCCGGTTTCCCGAACCAAGAATAATGGCCAGTAGTTCCGCGTCGCTTAAATTATGCCTCCCAAGTGTAGCCAGCTTTTCACGCGGCCTGTCGTCTTCCGCCAGGTATTTTATCGACAGGTGTTTAAAATTTCCTTCCATAATTAAAATTTATTTTATCAAAACTTAATTCAAAAGTAATGCGCCTTTGCTTTTGTGCTTACCATATTTTGTAGCATTCATAAATCAGTTCAAAATTCACTAATAATTAATCTTATTTTTACAGTCTTACTATGTCGCTCCTTAAGGCCGAATCGCTGCAAATATTTCAGATAAAAGAATTTCGTTTATTTGTAATGGCCCGTTTTTTTTTAACGCTGAGCATTCAAATGCAGTTTGCCACCATTGCACTACAGGTTTATCATGAGTATTCGAACAAAAGCGAATTTATGCTGGGCATGATTGGCTTAACCGAAGCTGTTCCCGCTATCATCACAGCATTATACAGCGGTTATATTTCGGACCATTACCCACGCAAAAGAATACTTGTACTTGGAATCATGGCCCTGCTTATTGCCGCGGTATTTCTTTATTTCAACAGTGAGCCCATGTTTGCCTGGTTTAAAGATTTTGGAGTGTTCGCACTTTTTACCGTTGTGTTTTTATTTGGTATCATCCGTGCATTTTTAGGCGCCTGCATGCATCCCTTTATGAGTCAGCTCGTGCCCCGCAATTTTTATACACATTCAGCAACATGGAACAGCACCGCCTGGCATGTTGGCGCTATTCTTGGTCCCGTTGCCGCTGGGATCATTTATGGTTTCAACAATGGTTACCATGCCAACTGGTGTCATTTAACAGAAGTGTTTTTATTTGCGCTTGCCTTGTTTTTTATTCTCCTCATCCGACACAAAGGCGCACCCGGCAACACCGGTCCAAAAGAACCAATTATGCAAAGCATGCGCATGGGATTAAAGTTTGTGTTTACGCATAAACTTATTTTAAGCGCGCTGTCACTCGATCTATTTGCCGTACTGCTGGGTGGCGCGGTGGCCATGCTTCCTTCCTTTACTGATAAGGTGCTACATCTTGGTCCGCAGGCCTATGGCTGGCTTCGCACTGCTCCCGCCATTGGTGCGGTATTCATGGCGCTTATCATGGCTGTGTGGCCGCCCTCCAAACGTGCCGGGAAAGCCATGCTCTGGTCGGTCGCGGCCTTTGGTGTATTTACCATTCTCTTCGCGTTAAGCACTACTTTCTGGATGGCTTTTATTATGCTTTTTTTAACCGGCGCTTTTGATAACGTAAGTGTGGTGGTTCGGCACAGTATCCTGCAATTAAGCACACCCGATAATATGCGCGGAAGGGTTAGCGCCATCAATAATATTTTTATTGGCAGCAGTAATGAAATTGGCGCTTTTGAAAGCGGCACCACCGCTAAGTTATTCGGACTCGTGCCTTCTATTGTGCTTGGAGGATTTCTTACACTGGGAATTGTTGCAACAATTGGCAAACGAAACAAAGAGCTGAATGATCTTGATTTGTCAAGACTACAGTAATATACATCTGTTTCAAAAAAAAGATTAAGTTTGTTAAACAGAAAAACAACAAACATGATTAAAAATTTACTTATTGCTTTTGGGTTGATTACTTCTTTCAGCGTTTATTCACAATGCACAACAAATTCTGGAGCAGTTTCTGACGTTACTCTTCAATGTTCAGGTGGCACCGCGAACAGAAGTGCCGTTGCATTTTTTCCTACCAAGAATACTTATTATTCTGTTAATGCCGGAAACGGTTCTTATCCTATTGAAACCTTTACAGTAACAGGCGGAACAGCTTTGAGTACTACTGAACAAGTTCTCTTGGGTATCTAGTAATATATCGAATGTGTTAGAACATTTTGAAATATTGTTATCATGTGAAATTGATAACAAGGATTTATATTCAGTTATACCTATGTTTTTAATAAACGCCCCTACTTTATATATGTATGACAGTCCTTATTTAGTTATGACCCTGCATGACTTGAGTCTATACCTTAAAGGGGAACATAAAACATATGAATTTACAGGAGCTTTTAACGGTCAAGAAGTTAACTTTAGAGCCCCATACTTAACAAATGCGGAAAACCTTTTCAGTTTTACACATATGTACACTCTTTTATTGTGGCACCACCTATGAGCTTGTGGTGGTGTCAAACTCATATTAGACATGAAATCGGCCATTGTTTTGGGTTATTGCATACATATGGCGGTTCGTGTTGCCCTGAGAATATCGATTGCTCTTTGATTACTAATCCTGACTTCCTCAGTGATGTTTTTCCTACTGGTAATTCTAATTGTGCCTCTTCAAGCGCACCATGCAATAATTGCTTTGAAGATAATGGTTTATATAGTAATAACGTAATGGGAGGCCAACCTACGAGTAATTGGTATTCACCATTGCAAGTAGGGCGTATGCGCAGAAACTTACATATTGGTTCAATGAGAGTTTTTGCAAAAGAAATGACTTCAGATTATACTACCCCATGGACAATCACAAGTAGTGAAGTTTGGGATTTTGATACGCAATTATACCAGGATATTATAGTAAAACCGGGAGCTGTGTTAACAATAAAATGTAAGGTTGGCATGGCAAATAAAGGTCGTATAATTGTTGAACGGAACGCTAAATTAATTGTAGATGGCGGCGAAATCTACGCTTGGGGTTCTGAATGGGCGGGAATTCAAGTTTGGGGTAATTATTCAAAAGAACAAACAATTTATAGCGGCATGAGCCCTTTTCAAGGTGTCGTTCAAGTTATTAATCAGGGTACGTTGCGGGATGCTACCAACGCTATAACCACCGGCAAATATGACCAAAATTCAAATTTAGATTGGGGTGGTTATTCCGGAGGTATTATACAATGTAATGGAGCCAAATTTATTAATAACCAGAGGGCAATCCAATACTTATCTTACCAAAATTTTAATCCTTATAATAATAATGTAGTAGATAATATTGGAAATATTACTAATACATTATTTGAAACGAATTCCGTTCTAAAAGACCCTTCGGCTCCAAACCCGCAGGTATTTATAAGTTTGTGGAATGTGCGGGGTGTTAAATTTTATGGAAATACTTATCAAAATACGCGTAGTCCATTACCTTCGCTTGATAAACGAGGTAATGGTATTTATTCCATAGATGCCAGTTATACTGTTGATAGGTATAAAGTATGTTCGTCTTATAATTCGATTTCAGGTTTATGTGGATCATATTATGTCAATATCCCATCTACTTTTAAATCTCTGCAGTATGGTGTGTATGTTCAAAATAGTACTCCACTTACCAATATTGTTGTAAATGACAATGACTTTATTGGATGTAACCGATCTGCTTATTTTGCTGGAACTTCAAATACAAGGGTAACCAATAACCGAATAAATGTTGGTGAGGGGTTATCAAATCTACAATTTTTACCGTATGGTATTTACCTTGAAAACTCTACCGCTTATTCAGTAACAAATAATAATATTTATACAAGTTACTATTCAAATTACAATACCAGTTTAGCGACGGGAATATGCGTAAATGGTACAAGTGGTACAAGCAATAAGATATATAGAAACAACATGAATTTAATGGGGTCTGGCTCTACGGTTTACGGTAACAATCAAGGAACAAATCCTGGCGATGGTTTACAATTTATTTGCAACCAGTACGGACAAGGTTCTGCAGGAAAAAATTTCGCTGATCTATATATGGCAATCAGCGGTGGATTTAATAGTGGAAAAATAGATAAAGTACAAGGATCTTCTACTCAAGGGGCAAATAATTTTTTCTCCCATACGGGCAATCCCAATCCATCCAACAAAAGTGATTATTGGGATGGAGGAGGCACGAGTTCTTCTAATCTTCCCGGTACTATTCAATATTTCTATAATACTATTCCTTCGCAGCTTACTCAACCATGGTATTACGATAATCCTTTAGCGCTGAATGCAATTGGCTCCCCCTATAGCACCAATATGTGCCCGGTAAATCAAAACGGGGGCGGTAACGGTACAGCTTCAACCGCCAGAGCTATAATCGCTGTTAATACTGCTTCTGCCAACGCACTGTTGGCAAAAATAGACGGCGGCAATACCCAAACCTTGCTAAATTTAATAAACTCTAACATCAGCCCAGGCAGTTTAAAAAACGACTTAACTTATAAAAGTCCATATTTAAGCGATGCTGCATTAATAGCTTACTTTTCAAAAGTAAACACACCTCCTGGACACATTAAAGAAATACATGAGCTTAATAAGCCCGTTAATTATGCTGTATGGCAAGCCATTTTAAACCGTTCTTTACCAAGCGGCATAATGAAACAACTTAATGCGCAACAATCGTCGGGAGAAATAAGTAAATTAAATGTACTCTATGGTGAAGTGGCGGACCTCAATCAGCAAAAGGGATCGGTAGTTGATCAAACAATTAACATGATAATGAGTGATACTGTAAACGGTTGGAGCAAAGATAGCGTTATTGCTTTAATGAAAGCCGACAACAGATACGATGCCCCTTGCCGTTTACTTGCCGCTTACGTAGCATTGGACCGATACAGCGATGCTACTGCCCAAGTTGCGACTGTTAAAGCGGCGCATGGCGGCACATTGGATGATTTTTGTAAGTTGCAAGAATTAATAATTCAACTGCGGCAACAAAGCAAAAGTATATTTGAATTAAAGACAGATGCAAATACCAAGGCAATGGTGATGCAAATTGAAAGTAATAGAGATAACGGTTATACTTATGCTCAGGCACTTTTAAATACAGTGTTTAATTATAAATACTTTGAACAAATAGATTTACCATTTAATTCCAACGCTCCTGCTAGTCGTTTGTATAACATTAATGATACAACCGGAAATGTAGAAGCGATAGTCAAGGCTTTTAAACTCTATCCTAACCCAAGCAATGGTAATACATTTTTGGTTTACCGTAATGTTGTTGAAGCTCAAAACTTAGAAGTGCATGTTTTTGATATAACAGGTAAAATAATTCTAAGTCACGGTTTAGCCAACACAAACAATGTTTACACCATAAATACTCAAAATCTTACCCCAGGCTTATATTTGATAGGTGTGATTGCGGATGGTAAAATGATTGATCAGCAAAAGTTCGTTAAAGAGTAATATTGGGGCAGCTAAAACTGCCCCTTTTAATTAATCCGATGTTTAATTTACATGTTTGTAAAAAGAATTTTCATTTTATTTCTAATAATGTCTCGTGTGATAATTCATGGACAAATATTAAGCGTGCTTAGTACAACCAACCCTGTTTGTATTGACCAAATGAACGGTGCGGTTACTTTCAGCATTAACCAAACAGCATTTCCATACACGGCTACTATTAGTAGTGTATGTGCAACCAAAATAGTGGGTGGAATTACTTCGAATACCTTTACAGTAACAGGCTTAGGGAATTGTAATTTACCCTTTCCATCGGCACTTGATGGAGTATATAATGCGGATTTATCAGATAATACAAATACCGCGGTAGCTTCAATTACTATAAATGTAGCGGGCGTTTATTTTTTTGCTTTGGCAAGCAGTACAGCTAACATAAGCTGTTATAATGCGGCTGATGCCTACATAAATACTTATTTATATGCCTACGGCAATCCTGTACCCGCTTTTCCTTCATATTTATGGAGTTCTTCATCCA
Organism: Bacteroidota bacterium; assembly: GCA_013816895.1. Taxonomy (GTDB): domain Bacteria; phylum Bacteroidota; class Bacteroidia; order B-17B0; family Aurantibacillaceae; genus Aurantibacillus. The sequence goes on along the minus strand of JACDDR010000051.1, from coordinate 9,174 downwards.
ATACTAATTATGCCACCACACCAAATATCAGCAATGTTCCGCCCGGAACATATAGCTTGACAGTTACCGATGTTAATGGATGTATAAACAGCAATCCATCATCTATAACATTCACAAATCCTTCTCCTGTTATTTTAACTCACAGTCTTAGTCAAGCCACGACACCCTCCTGTTGTAATGGCAGCCTTAGTTTTTCGGCAAGCGGCGGTACTCCGGGCGGGGCTTCGTCCTATACCTTTTCCACTGTTCCCGCAATAGCCTCCTATACTTCCGTTTGTCAGGGAACATATACCTTAACGGCAACTGATCAGAATAACTGTAAAAATTCATACAGCTTGAGTGTAATCTGCGTAACAAACATTAAGGAAAGCGAAATTGAAAATTCAGTGTTCATGCTTTATCCCAATCCTACAAGCGGCTGCTTTACCATTGAGTTGAATGGAGAAAGTGGTTCATCAGCCTTTATCAGTGTGCAAAGTGTTACGGGTTCGGAAATAATACGACTGCCGATAGATACATTCAAACTGACAATAAATTTAAAGGAGCTGTCTCCAGGAATTTATTTTGTTAGAGTGTTTGGTAAAAAAGCTTCGACACAATATAGAAGACTAATTATTAATTAGACAGGCATGAGAAAAATAATTTGTTGTTTTGCGTTGATTTTATTGGCCGGCAAAACTTTTGCCCAACCGCTTATTTTACTTGGTACAACAAGTAACACCTGTACTAATCAATATAATGGATCGGCAACATTCAGCCTTAACATAAATACTTATCCTTACTCGGCAGTTGTGGCGGGAGTTTGTAATACTGTAAATTTAAACGGAATAAATTCTTCCACTTTCTCGATTAATAATCTCGGCACATGCATTAACAACTCGCAACAAATTGGACCATATAACCAATATACCCTTACTTTAAAAGATGGTACAAATGCTATGGTGGGCAATTTAACTTTTACAATAGGTTCAACCTATCCCTTTTTTCTTTTGCAACCAAGTTCTTACAACAATATAACATGTAATAATACGAATGATGGAATGGCCAGTTTTATTACCGTATATGGCAATGGTCCTTTCACATATCTTTGGGCAAGCTCCACCAACAGCACTTATGCTACAACAAACTTTATAAATAACGCTGCTGCAGGGTTTTATACAGTAGTTGCAACCGATGGGAATGGCTGTAAAATGAAGCAATTAACTAGCTTTAATAATCCTGCAGTGGTGCAGTTAACGCACACTCTGAATCCTGCAGGCCAACCAAGTTGCTGCAATGGGATTCTTTCGTTTTCCGCAACAGGAGGCACGCCGGGGGGTTCCACAACATATACATTTTCTACTGTTCCTTCAATATCATCATACACATCAGTGTGTTCCGGTATTTACACCTTAACAGCCACTGACAGTAAGAATTGTAAAGATTCGTATAGTATAACAGTTAATTGTGTTACTGGTATGAACGAAAAGGAGTACTTTTTTGAGCAGATAAATATTTTTCCAAGTCCAAATAATGGCCAGTTCAATATTCATCTAAGGGCGGATGAAGAGTTGCCAACTTTCATCAGTATACAAAATAGTTTGGGTCAGATTATTTTAAACATGATCCCCACTTCCCATAGTACAAACGTAGATTTTAAAGATGTACCCCAAGGAATTTATATAGTGTATATAAATTATAAAGAATACACCATCACAAAAAAAATCATTAAAGAATAAACCATGTACGCCCATCCGTAAACCTTCGGGCATCGTCGTATAATCGTGCATAAAAAAACCGGAGGTCTTCCGATTATAATTTCAGGGGCAAAAGTTCTTCAATTAATTGTAAGCCTTCGACCACTAAGCTACCTTCTTTATGTGGACTATCTGCAAATTTATTTTTGGCAATCCATCAACGGCATTAAATTTCCTTTGTTCTCGCACATGGGCGTAAACCTGTGTGCTTTGCAGGGATTTATGACCGAGTAGCTTTGATACTAATAGAATGTCACCACCCGCTCCTGTTTCGAGCATATTAGTAGCGAAAGTATGGCGGGCATTATGAAAGTGCATTTCTTCCTCGGTAATTTGAAATTTATCTACAAAAAGTGCCCTTGCTTCCTTTGCCCATTTTTTCAGCGCCCGATTAACCCGCCTGTGAACATATCCGTAAATAAGTTCTGTTTCTTTTATTAGAGGAAATACATAAGGGCTAATTTCATTGTTTTCTTTTGCCTCCTGCTTCCTTTCTTTTAGAATTTCGATTGCCTGTTCGGATAGTGGTAAATACTCAATCCCTTCGGTTTTTTCCTGTTCAAAATATACAAACCATCTTTCCATACCTTCTATATTCTTTACTACAATTTCCTTCCACCTTAAAGGGTTAACATCACTCCATCTTAAACCAGTAAAGCATGAAAAAAAGTAACCTTGCCGTATTTGTGGTTCAATATCGCAGGGGGTTTCTGCTAACATTTGCAATTGCTCAAAAGTTAAGGAGGCTCTGAAAATATCTTGCTTTTTTAACCGCTCATGCCTCGGAACAAGATGCCAAGGGTTACAAGGAATTATTTTTTTTCGTACTGCCTCATTCATTGCCGTACTGATAGTTTTAAGATAGCTTAAAGCCGAATTGTTACTTACCCTACCAAGCAGGAATTTCTCAAACTCCTGCATCCACTCTGTTGTTATACGGGCAATTGAAATAGGTTTTTTACCTACAAAGGCTTCTATTTGTGAAAGGGCACACGCATATAGGCTATAACACTCTTTTCTACGCTTGCCCTTCTCATCTCTTATTTTATAATGATTTATAAAAAAAGGAATAAACAGGGCATTCTTTTTTTTCTTGTCAATTAAACCGTTATCCTCAACAATTAATTCGTGTTCCCTTCGTGTTCTTATTTCACTTGCCAGCCGTTTTTTTTCTTTATCATCATCATTCAGTTTTTTTGAATTGATATGAATATCAAGAAATTCATACCAACGGGCTTTATTGTGGTAAATATCCAAATAATAGGATATTTGCCCGCCCTTAATTTTCTTTTCTCTTAATTTTACGCTCATGTTATTTTTTCTTTAAAGGGGTTATACATTACCTTCTCAATTACAAAATTACTTTGTATTTCAAGAAGGGTTTAGGTTCGTGAACCTTCACGAACTCCTTTGAGAATTTTGGGTAACAAAAGAGTAACAAAAACCACCAAAAAAGACCTAAATGAACCTATATCGAATATAAAGACCTTCCGAGCGGAAGGCTTGAAAAATAAGGGGTTTTACAGGTTTTATTACTTTTACTTATATTTGAACTATTAATTATTAGTTATTAGTTCGTAGTTCGTGGTTATTAGTTTTGTCCTGGGTTTCATTCCCCAACTTCCCCCTTCCCTTTTACTCTTTCCATTTCCCCTCTTACATTTTCCATTTTACATCCTCACCCCTGAGCTTGTCGAAGGGCATTTTACATCTCCCGTACATCTTTTTTGCCATGTAACTACCATTTTTACGGTATTTTTCTTACATTCGTTGCACTAATCCAAACCGCTAAAACACGTAATTATGGCTTTTGACATTGAAATGATTAAGAAGGTTTATTCACAAATGCCTTCCAAGATTGAAGCAGCCCGTAAAGAACTGGGTCGCCCCTTAACTCTTGCTGAAAAAATCCTTTATTCACACCTCCACATTGATCAAAAATTCGAAAATTTTGAGCGTGGAAAATCATATGTTGATTTTGGTCCGGATCGCGTGGCAATGCAGGATGCAACAGCTCAAATGGCTTTGTTGCAGTTCATGCAGGCGGGTCGCCCTACTGTGGCGGTGCCTTCTACCGTTCATTGCGATCACCTTATTACGGCAAAAGTGGGTGCAAAAACCGATCTTGAATTCGCAACCAAAGAAAGCAAAGAAGTATTTGATTTTTTAGGTTCAGTTTCAAATAAATATGGCCTTGGGTTCTGGAAACCAGGCGCAGGGATCATTCACCAGGTAGTGCTTGAAAATTATGCGTTCCCGGGTGGAATGATGATTGGTACGGATTCGCACACCGTTAACGCCGGTGGTTTAGGCATGATTGCGATTGGTGTTGGTGGAGCTGATGCCTGTGATGTAATGGCAGGTTTACCGTGGGAGCTCAAATTTCCGAAACTTATTGGTATTAAACTTACCGGAAAGCTTAGCGGATGGGCAAGCGCAAAAGATGTAATTTTAAAAGTAGCAGGTATTCTTACTGTAAAAGGTGGTACCGATAAAGTAATTGAATATTTTGGCGAAGGCGCAATTAGCCTGAGCTGTACGGGTAAGGGAACAATTTGTAACATGGGTGCCGAAGTTGGTGCTACCACTTCTACTTTTGGTTACGATGAAAGCATGAGCCGTTACTTAAAGGCCACGAATCGTGCCGATGTTGCTGCTCTTGCAGATGGTATTAAACAACACTTAACGGGCGACCCTGAAGTGTACGCTAATCCTGAAAAATATTTTGATGAAGTAATTGAACTCAATCTTTCAGAACTGGAGCCGCATGTTAACGGACCGTTTACGCCCGATCTGGCTACTCCTATCTCAAAATTAAAAGCGGCAGCCCTTGAAAACGGATGGCCTGTGAAAATAGAAGCCGGTTTAATTGGTTCTTGTACGAATTCTTCTTATGAAGATATTTCACGCGCGGTTTCATTGGCAAAACAAGCTTCGGCAAAAGGTTTAAAGCCTAAAGCTGAATACATGATCAACCCGGGTTCGGAGCAGATCCGCTTCACCATTGAACGCGACGGTTTCTTAAAAGTATTCGAAGATTTTGGCGCAACAGTATTTACGAATGCCTGCGGACCTTGTATTGGTATGTGGGACAGGGTTGGCGCTGAGAAAAAAGAAAAAAACACAATCATTCACTCCTTTAACCGCAACTTTGCAAAACGCGCGGATGGAAATCCGAATACCTATGCATTCGTAGCTTCTCCTGAAATGGTAGCTGCTCTTGCAATTGCAGGTGATCTGACCTTTAATCCAATGACTGATTTTCTTACGAATGAAAAAGGAGAGAAAGTAAAACTGGATGAGCCCACAGGATTTGAATTACCTCCAAAGGGTTTTGATGTTAAGGACGCGGGTTTCCAGGCTCCGGCAGCCGACGGAAGCAAGGTAGAAGTGTTGGTGAGTCCTGATTCGCAACGTTTGCAGATTCTCGCTCCTTTTACTCCGTGGGAAGGTGTAGATATTAAAGATTTAAAATTGCTTATTAAAGCGAAAGGAAAGTGTACTACGGATCATATTTCAATGGCTGGCCCATGGTTAAAGTACCGCGGACATCTGGATAATATTTCCAACAACATGCTTATTGGTGCCATCAACGCTTTTAATGATAAAACAGATTCGGTAAAAAATCAGCTTTCAAATAATTATGATACGGTTCCGGCAGTGCAGCGTTCTTACAAAGCAGAGGGAATAGGATCGATAGTGGTTGGCGATGAAAACTATGGCGAAGGTTCGAGTCGCGAGCATGCAGCAATGGAGCCAAGGCACCTGGGCGTAAGAGCTGTTCTTGTGAAATCCTTTGCGCGTATTCACGAAACCAATTTAAAGAAACAGGGAATGCTTGCATTAACCTTTTCAAACAAAGAAGACTACAATAAGATCCTTGAAGATGATATCATTGACATCATAGGCCTTACTCATTTTACACCAGGCCAGCATTTAACCATTGTATTACACCACAACAACGGTGTTTCTGAAGAGATCAATGTGAATCATAGTTATAACGCGCAGCAGATTGAATGGTTCAAAGCCGGCGGAGCCTTGAACATTATCCGCGCAAGCGTTAAAGCCTAAATTAAAGGCCGGGTAAAACCGGCTTTTTTAATTCGTACTCGTTTATGAAATTGAAGTTAGTTAAAGAGATAGTGTTGGATTATGCCACCGTGCGATTATTTAATCCGCCACTGGTGCGCATCGAAATAACAAAAGATTTTGTGGTAACCGCCAAAGAAGCAAAAGAACTTAATTTTATTATGGGCGATTTGTCGGGCGGTAAAGAGATCCGCTACATGTTACTGGCCAATGAAAAAACCCAGTTCGACAGTTCCTCAAGGGAATACACTGCTTCCGTTGAAGGATCACAATTTAAGAAAGCGGAAGCCCTTATCATCCGCACCCTTGCTCACAGACTGCTTGCAGATCTTTATCTTAAAATCAACAAGCCTCCAAAACCAGTTAAAACATTCACAAACGAAGAGGATGGGATTGATTGGTTACTTACATTTTAAACTTATCCTTTACATTGCTCATTATAAGCATCCTGTTTTTTTTTAAGTGCAACAGGGTTTACAACCATTCCCTGTTAAAATAAAAGAACCCGCAACAAATACCTTTAATAATTACCGTCTTTATTTGTTCTGAACATAAAAACATTAGTGGTTAAGGAGGAAGGGCCATAACTTTCAGTCTTTCCAAGTATGATATTATCATCATTGTAATCCTTTAATATACTATATCCTATATCGCTTTTAGTACCGCCAAGGCGTTTAAAAAACACTTCGTTGCCGCTCGCATCCAACTTTAGTAAGGCTACTTCGGTATTCGCATCTTTTTCATTCTGACTATACCCCGTGATCGTTACAGAGCCATCCTGATTGCGTTTAATAGAATAACCCATTTCATGTTGTTCGGCGCGACCAAAATATTTTTCCCATATCTTGGTTCCGGTTGAAGTAGTTTTAATCACCATAACATCATAATAGATTCCACCCTTGTATTTTCCACACATTACAATTTCACCTGTAGCTAATTCACAGGAAGAATATACCCATCGGTTTGCTACAGGGCCAATGTTGCTATCCCAAACCTTGCCTCCATTTGCCGAATTTACTTTCAAAAGGTATACTTCCGAACTATTAACCATACTGTTATTATAATCGCAGGTAACAAGCAATTCACCGTTTTGGGTTTCCAAAAGGTGCACTGGAAATTCCGTGCCAACTTTAGCATAAGTTTTTGTCCATAAGGTATCGCCGTTAGTATTTACTTTAATCATACGAATATCTGAACCAGAAGTGCCGCACATTACCAGGTTTCCATCCGTTGTTTTAATTATCTGAAGTCCTGACGCGGCTACACTGGGCGTTCCATAATACTTACTCCATAGAGTGTCGCCATTGGAATTTGCTTTTATTAGTAGAAATTGATAGTAGCCTCCTTTAAAGATTGATCCACAAAGAAACAGATCCTGTGAATTGGACTCAGATATGCTAGCAATCTTACCATTAGGCGCGAGAAAACTCTTTTCCCACACTTTTGATCCGGCACGCGTCATTTTAAAAATATGCGAATAAACACCAACAGTGCCGCAGAAAATGAGAGAGCTGTCGGAAGAAATAATGGCTTGGTTTTCGCCTTCATTAATATCACCTGCATAAGCATTAAACGCAGGTTGCGGAATAGGAGGCTCCACGTCTTCACTAATTTTTGATTTTTTTTTGCAGGATGTAAATATCGACGCGCAAAGAAAAAGGATTAAAAAATGTTTCATTTATCGGAGTGATTGTATTATAAATATACTAAAATTAACACTTAAATAAGTTTGGCCTTACTATTAGAACATTTAGATTAGCAAATTCAGTTAAGAATGAATTACAAATACATAGATGTATTGCATGCCGCAGGATTGCAAATCCTGCGGAGAATCAAAGAAGAACTATCTTTCCACTCCAGTTTCCTTTCGAATGCCATATTGAAATAAAGAATACTCCTTTTTGTGAAAGAGATACAGCAACGCTCTCCTTATCGTTTTTAATTTCAAAAATAGTTTGTCCCAACTCATCTTTTATTGTAATATTCTTCTCATAATTACTGCCTGTATCAATAATAAAATTTCCATGAGATGGATTTGGATAAACTTTAATATTATTCAACACAAAATCATTTTCTTTAAAACCAACAGTTGATTGGTGACATTTTGAAAAATAATTATCAAAATACCTGAGAGAAGATTTTTCTTTATAGCAGATTAAACGCGGTCCATAATCCGTTGTACAAACCGCCACTTTGTTGTCGAGCAGGCCCCAGGTATTACCAATGCCCTCAATCCAGGTTTCCTTGTGGCCATAGAAAGTAGGTGCATTAAAATAAAATTGCTTTCGCACTTTTCCAAAATAAGTATTGTATTTAATGGAGTCCACTATCATTGAATATGGACAAGAAGTGTTTCCCCATGAACTGACAACTTTTGCGGTGTCACCTACATTCAAATTAAAATCGTAAAGCAGTGACTCATTATTATTCGATCGCCAAAATACTTTTTTTGTCAAGGTATCTTCTCTAAGTAAAGCTGTATAGTTCCAGTTAGTATTGGTTGAGTCAAAAGTTTCGTAAAGCTTAGAGTATTTCAAACTTCCAATTGTACTGTCGGAAAAAAACTTGTACGTTTTAGTATAACAACCCCAAAAGAAAGCCCCGTTACATTTATAAACGTTCCATAATTTAGTTGTATCAATAAGGTGTTGGCTCTTCGCTGGCTTGAAAGTAAACAGAATTATAATGAAGATCAAAAGAACTTTCATATTCTAAATTTACGATTATTTGCGGAATAGCGTGATTTCCCAAATAATCAAAAAAGCTCCTTCCCGTCTTTTTTATTTTTCTTATCTTTCACCCAATTAATTTTATGGGAAATTATATCTTTTTAGGCCTGGTGCTGGCTTCGTTTTTCGGGCTGAGTAAATTATTCGCTAAAGCCGGTGTTGAAAGCTGGAAAGCCTGGATACCATTTTACAATTTTTTCTGCCTTTCAAAGCTGCTTAACAAGCCGTGGTGGTGGTGTTTAATAATGGCCGTACCCGGTGTAAACATTCTTATGTACGGCGTTTATGGCTTTAATGTTGCCCGCGCCTTTAACAAACCTTCCAATGGCGATCTGTTATTTGCCTCCCTTCTGCCCTATATTTTCTTTGTAAAAATTGGTCTTGACCCAACCGCCAAATTTGTTGGTCTGGATCGCTACAAGGTTGAACCTATAAAGTTTATAAAGAACTGGATAGACCCTATCATTTTTGCCGTTATTGCCGCGAGTATCATCCGTGGTTATTTTATTGAAGCGTTTACAATCCCAACTTCTTCGCTCGAAAAAAGTTTAATGGTTGGCGATTTTTTATTCGTTAATAAATTTGCGTACGGACCAAAGATCCCTCAAACTCCCCTATCC
>JACDDR010000050.1:9107-28107 GCA_013816895.1 Bacteroidota bacterium | reverse complement strand
CCCTTAGAAACAATATCCATAAGATGCTCATGTTCTATTTTGCTTAATTCAATTTTATATTTTATCATATTTTTTTATGACAAAGATATAATATTTATACGACAATATCAAGTTGACATGACACTAGAGTAATTTACTCCCTCAATCGTGCCTTTACAGCGGAAATAATGCACCCCTATGTTTGCTGAAAATGACCACCATTTAAAAAGATCGCCCTGATAAAATAAATTATAACTGAATATTTCAGCCTGAGCAAGGTTGCCGTTGTAAAATATAAGCTCCTTAGTTTTTGTATTCTCAATATTATAACTAAGAAAATAATTTTTATGATATGAGTAAGAAAGCGAATTTGAAAATTTCCCTTTATAGGTATGCCTGAATTCGAACCTGTCTACATACATAGGATTCAGGAAGGGATTTCCCTGCATGTAAGTTAATATACTCCTGAATGACTTATAAGGATTAAAATTCAGATAATTGGGCCGCATGATCCTTTTATTGTACGAAAGAGAAAAATTATGGTTGTCTGAATAATTATAATCAACGCTGGCAACGGGAAATAAATTAAAATAGGTTCTGTCATAACGTACACTGTTAGTTTTATTCTGCGCAAGAATAATTGTATTTTCTCCCCGTACACCCACTCTGTAGTTAAACTTTTTAACGCTTTTGCTCATTTCAATGTACCCGGCCTGAATCTGCTCTTTATAAGAGAATGCATTTGTAAGGCCGGTGTCTGGCGAAAAAAGTCCGGTAGAAGGATCTTTGTTTTCAAAAACAAAATCACTAAAAAGATTCTGCGATGTAGCTTTGACCCCGGCCTCCAATCTGAGTTTGTTTGAAAAATTTTTTTCCAGGTCAACCCTTCCGGCCACAACATTAAGATCAACCTTATTTTCGCTCTTGAAGGCTTTTAAGGGAACTACATCTTTATAGTTCGCATCATAATAATGATTCTGGTAAGAAGCAGACCAGCGTTCAGGATATGTGTTGTAGGATGCATTAACCGTTAGTTTGCTGCCAATGGTATCTAACAGGAGATCATAGTTCAGACTATAATCCTGCCAGAACCAATCGTTGAGTTTTTCAAATTCAAAGGCAAGATTATTATATCCAAGACTATTATCGCTGATACCTGTGGTTGCATGCCGGATTATTTTGTCTTTCCCGGGTCTGAAATCTATTCTGGCGCTCAGGGTACTTTTTTTGTTAATGAACAAATCTATACCACCTAAAAAGGAAACATATCTGTTATGGGACGTCTCCACGTATTTCTGGTCAAGAAGGGTTAACGTTGAATCATTCCTGACTTCCCTGTGCCAGTGGTTCTCAGCACGCGTATCGCTATAACTTGCATTATAATTGGTAAACACACTTATTTTTTTTCCTTTATAATTAAGCGAAAGTTGGGCAAAAGTATTGTTGTAAAAACCCTGTGAGGAGTTCACCATTAAGTTTCCACTAAAGCCGGTTATCTTTATTTTTTTGGTGAGGATGTTAATTAATCCGCCGCTACCCGCCGCGTCATATTTTGCTGAAGGATTAGTAACCAGTTCAATTTTTTCAATATTGGACGCGTTCATACTCTTGAGCACACTGATCATCTGCGCGCCGGCAATTTGCTGAATCCTGTTATCAATAAGAATGCTCACAGCTTTACCCTGTAGTGTTATATTGTCGCCGTCTACCATAACTCCCGGCATTCGCGTAAGCACATCATAAACGCTGTTACCTATGGCCAAAGGACTACCATCAATATTTACGATGATGTTCCCGTTTTTAAATTCCACCGGCTTCTTTATAACCGAAACAGAAACTTCATTAAGGTTAGTGGCTCTGGTTTTTAATACCAGGGCATTCATTTTTATTTTTGAAAGAGAATCTATAACTAATAAAGAAGAAAACACATCATCAAATCCAACAGCGCTTGCTTTTATGATATAGGTAGCCGAAGTAACCGATTCAAAAGTGTAAAAACCATTTTCGTTTGTAATATTTCCTTTTACCTGCGTGCTGTCTTTTGAGTTTAACAGGGCCAGCGCACAAAAAGAAAAGGGTTTACTTTTGTCATCTAAAATATATCCTTCAATCCTGTTTTGCGCCATACCAATTCGCGCAATGCCAGACAGTAAAAAAATAAACAAAGAGGAATGTTTAAACATGTGCCTTATTTAGAATTATCGTTTGCTTCCATGGGAAATAAAAGCTTTTTAATTTCTTCTTCATTTGCCGGGTGCAGACTCAGTGACTTTTTCCAGCAGTCTTTGGCTTTTTCATAATTATCTAATTTATAATAAGCACCACCCAAATTAAACCAACTCTTAGAGTTAAAAGGATCAAGGATCACGCATTTGTTGAATTCCTGCAAAGCTGTTTTGTAATCGTTAATGCCAATTGCTTCAGCTCCCCTGTTATTCAATATATTATTGTAAACAATATAATAATTTCGAAGGTAAGGATTGTCAGGATACAAGAGCTCTGCCATTTTCCAGTAGTAAATAGTTTCATACTCTTTATTGAGTTTAAAATACGCCAATCCAAGATTAAGATATCCGTTCACATATCGCGGATGCAACTCTACAGCGTGTTTCAAATAATTAATGCCTTTGTTTAATACAACTTCCCGTTTATCAGAAAAACCGCTGGCAGCAAGCTCTTCATCGGCTATTTTAAGGTGTCCGTTATAATCATTCACCATTGCAGGGTCCTCGTCCGGTAAAGCAATGCCTGTTATTTCCTTTGTATCTGCAAGATCAATCCACCTTGCACCTGCATTTCCTAAAACAAGAACAGAATTAGGTGCGGTATTCACATCTTCAAAAAATAAAGTCACGTCGTTCTTCCAATCCTTACAGCGTTCAACTGTCTTATATCCGAAAACAAGAACCATAACCGTTAAACAGGTGAGTAATGCTGTTCTCCTTTTTGTAAAATCAAACTGCCCCAAGCGGTCAAAGCCCTGTAGTATTATCCACGCAAAAGCAAGGCTAAAAGCAAACGATGGATGAAACAAATATGTTTCGAGCATAACGATGCTGGAGGAAAAGAAAAAATTACACACCGGAATAAGGAAAATATAATAGGCAAGGATAGAAAACCCAAGCACATGTCGCTTGATAGTGTATATGATTCCCGCGATGACTAACGATAGGTTTAGAATGGCAGACAATATAAAATCCCAGCTCATAAAATTCCGATAAACAATTGACTCAAAAGAATAATCACTGATTAAAGGATGAGGAAAAACAGTAAGCCCTAAATACTTAAGCATCACAAATATTTTTGTAGCCCATTCCTGCTCACCGGTTGCAAGAAGATAAGGATTGTTAAGCAATTCAGTGTCGGGAACACCGGGAGTAAGGCCCACCGCGCTGATACGGATGCCAAGGTAAAATAAACAAGTGGTTAATAATCCTGTCATGAGAAGCAACTCATTTTTTTCACGCAGCGATTTTTTCAGAAAAACAAAAACAATAGCAGCAAAAACAGCCGGAACGGAAATAATAAAAATCATCGCCTGAAAAACCCCGAGACTTTTTGACGCGTTAAAATAAATGATAACAAACCCGCTTATGATAAAGAGCACTATTTGCAAGCCAACAGTTAAGAAGCGAATATTGTTTTTTGTAAACACATGCAGGGCTAGCGGAATTAATAAGGGCATAAGCAACGCGTATTCCTTGGACATGAGGGCAAGGAAAAAAAAAGCTGAGGCGCATAGCATTGTTAACCAGCGCTTATTGTGAATAAATTTAAACGAGTAAATAAATGTAAGGCAGATAAAAATGAACGAGAGCAATTCGTCCCTGCCCTTTACGTTTGCCACCACTTCGCTATGAACAGGATGAACTAAAAACAGTAAGGCTGCAAGGAAGGCTACATCAGGGTAACCGGGCAACATATATCTTTTAAGCAAAACGTAAACCAGCACCGCGCACAGGAGATAAAGGACAAGGTTCACAAAATGCCTGATCCATGCTCCATATACCTGGCAATCCACCTCATTAAAAACGCCATCGCGGTTTATATCTTCTTCAGTATCATTATGGAAATTATTATTGATGTCCCAGCACGGATAGCATTCGCCGGGCTGTGCGATCTTATCCCCGTTAAGATCTTTATATTTATTGTATTCGTAATTTGTCTCTGTTCCCTTTTGAGTATTGAACATTACCGCGTCATCGTCCAGCTTTCCGTTTTTATTCAAGTCATCCGCCATGTTATAATATCCGCTGCGATAAGTTCCGATAAATTCCTGCTCAATTGCAAAGCTGATCGTAGTTAAGGGCCTGTAACGCCCACCCTCTAATTGATCAGAAGCATTCATACGCTTGTAAAAACTCTGGTACATGTCTTTCGACACGAGATCTTTAATTCCTCTCACCCCTTTCAAAACATATTCGTTTTGGTGGATAATAATACCATCATCCAGCGCGTATTCATTATTAAGTGAAACGGAATAAAAAATCAATCCTAATAACACCAGAATAAAAACCGGCTGCTTATTATTAAAGAAAGGAAAATATGTAAAACCCTTTTTGGATTCTGATTGAATCGATTCTTCGTTTATTAAAGATTGATTTTCCATTTTCTTGTTTATTAATGACGTGTTTCGAATGTGATGATACTGGATAAAACCGTTGTACTACGCGCTGATTCTATATTAACCAGGTAAGGCGAACTTTCGGAGGCGGAAGACATCGTGTTTTCTTTCCGGATATACATCGACGCCGCTCCTATTGCCAGGATAAAAACCGCCGCATACGGCAGCCGTATTTTAAGATCCAGGAAGCGTGCAACTGAAAAGAATACATCCTGTTTTTCATTTTCTTTCTGACGCGAAATAACTTTTTTCCTCGCTTCCATAAGAAAAGAAACAGGCGCCCCCTGAATTCCGGAATTTAAGTGCGACATTTTTTCTTTCAGAAAATCATCGAGTTGATTTTTGTTTTCCATAGCTTTAATTTTGAGGATCAAATATTTTTAGGCGGGTTTCCAACATTTTTATCGTGTAATGGAGCCTTGATTTAACACTGCCTTCAGGGCAATTCTGTATCAGGGCAATCTCTGCAATACTTTTATCTTCCTGATATTTTAAGATAAAGGCTTCCTTTTTTTCAAGCGGTAAACTGTTGAGTGTTTCGTTCAGCAAATTTTTGAATAAGGAAGAGTCCATTTTATTTGCCAGATGAAAAAATGCGTTTTCATTTACCGTACGTTCATTTTCAATTTCTTCATGCGCCTGCAACACTACATTCCTGTGCCTGTAAACATTTTTACAATAATTCGATGCTATTGAAAATATCCAGGTTTTGAAAGAACGGTTTGAATCGAACCTTTCGGGAGCTTCTACGATCTTCATAAAAAGATCCTGCAGCGCGTCCTGTGCAAGTATAGTATCAAAGTTGAGCATCCGTGTAAAATACACCATTAGCCTGTTTCCGTATCGCGCATAAAGTTCATCAAAGGCGGCCACTTCACCTTTATTCAAAAGAACCATTAATTCTTCATCGGTAGAAATTGAAAAATTATTTGAGCTTTTCATACATTAAGCAATAGTAATTTTCCAGTTAAATGTTCGAAAACCATATGATAACAATTGGCCATTTAATACCTGTACACTCAAGTAGTAATAAAGTTCATTAAAGAAAAACTTATTCGCATATTTTTATCAGTTGCCTGTAACTCTCGTCACTTCCGGCACGGAAAAGTATCCAGACATTGCACCGTTTATAAAGCTTGTCTTCCATCCGGCAGAACATGGGCTTTCGATAGCTTTGTCCTGGTTTTAAGAATACGAAAGATGGCGTTTCATTATGAGAAGACTGAAGATTGAAAAACAAGGGTAGATTTGATTTAACAGCTCCAATGTTATTAAAATTCTTAGTTGTAAAAACACGGTTTTGTGAAAAGCAAAAAACCTGTATAAAAACAAAAATGCTTATACAGGTTAATTTTTTCATTTTGAAATTATTTTATTATCGTCGGTTCTGAAAACGGGGCTTGCCTTTTCCTCCACCCTTCGAAGGTCCATGACGCTTAAAGGCCGCTTTCTTATTTGCGGCCGGATTGTATTCCGGGCCAGGACCCAATTCAACAGGGATTGGCATTTTAGGAACTTCAATTCCCATGAGAGCTTCAATGTGAAAGAACTTCATCTGGTCACGTTGATTGATAAAAGTAATGGCCACTCCCGCTTTTGAAGCACGGGCCGTACGTCCGATCCTGTGAATGTAATCTTCCGGATCAGGCGGTGCATCGTAATTTACTACCAGGCTGATACCATCCACATCAATTCCGCGGGAAAGGATATCGGTACCGATCAATATGCGTAAACGTTTTCCTTTAAAATCGCGCATGATCTCTTCGCGCTCTGATTGCTCAAGATCAGATGAAAATGCTTTTACCGAACCATCTGTATTTCGTAATACTTTTTCAAGCGCTTTTACATTTTCTTTGGTAGAAGAAAAAATAATAACCGATTGATAATCTTCATTTTTTAATATTTGTTTAATCAGCGCTTCTTTTTGGTTATCGTGCACTACGTAGGCCTGCTGCACGATACCGGCGGCAGGTTTAGAAAGGGCAATGTTGATCTGTTCAGGATTATTTGAAATTTCCTGCGCCAGTGCTCTGATTTTTGGAGGCATGGTAGCGGAGAACATAATCGTTTGCCTGTTTTTTGGCAGGTAACCGATAATGGTTTTTAAATCATCAATAAAACCCATGTCCATCATCCTGTCCGCTTCATCGAGCACCAGATGCTGAAGGTGATCAAAGTTCATGTTGCCGGATTGCAATAAAGCGATTAAACGCCCAGGCGTAGCGCAAACAATATCCACTCCTTCTTCAAGAGCGTGACGTTGTTTTTCCCAGGTAATACCATCATTTCCTCCGTAAATTGCAATAGAACCAACAGAACAGAAATAACCCATTCCATCGATCTGCTGATCAATCTGCAACACAAGTTCACGCGTAGGAGCAATAATCAGTGTGTTCAGGTGACGTTTTGGGTTTTTAAGAATATGATGTATGATAGGCAACAGGTATGCCGCTGTTTTCCCGGTGCCGGTCTGGGCACAGGCTATAAGGTCTTTGTTGTTTAAAAGCACCGGTATGGCTTGTTGTTGAATGGGAGTAGGCACTTTGTAGCCCATACTGTAAAGTCCTTCCATTAAGGACTCATCTAATTTAAAATCGTCGAATGTCAAAAGTTTTGTTTTTTGTTAAGTATCGAAGATAAGCTTTTTAAATCAAGTAGACTGCTTAATTATTGCTAAAATATAGAGTATGGCCTGTCGTTGGCTCAGGCAGGCTTGATCTTTTTTCCGTTAATTTTCATGTAAATAAAATCAATGATAACGGTAAAGATCATAATGAAATAAATAAAAGTTTTTGGGACCTCTATGGCCAGCCCTTCGCAGATAAGCGTAAAGCCTATGATAAACAAAAAACAAAAGGCGAGAATTTTAAGGGATGGATGTTTTGACATGAACTTACCAATGTTAACAGATGTAATCAGCATGATGACTACTCCCGCAAGCACACCCGCATACATTACCCAGGTATCCCGCGCGACGCCAACGGCTGTAATAACTGATTCGATAGAAAATAAGAGGTTGGCCATTAAGATCTGAAAAAGTGTTTTTATAAATGAAACCACTTCTGATTTTTTTATTTTTTCATTGGCAGTTTCTGTCTTTTTGTATATTTCAGCGGTGCTTGAAAAAATAAGGAAAACACCGCCAGCCATCAGAATTAGTCCCTTTGTGGTGATACTATACTCGCCGATATCAAACAGCTCACTCTCGGATTTCAAAAATAAGGTAACGGTGAATAAAAGCCCAATTCTGAACAAACCAGCAGTAATGCTACCTGCCCAGCGGGCCAATTTTTTTCTATGAGCAGGAAGCTTATCTGTTAAAAGTGTAATGAATGCTTCGTTATCAAGACCTAAAACGTTTTGAAGCCCAATAAGGGATAAAAGCGAAAGTATTACCTCATAACTCATGCTTTTAAAATGGCAAAGTTTATGCCCGAATGGGTCCACTTTTTAAGGTGAAACTTATCCCTCATTTACAGGCGCAAAAAGATATTTCTCATCGTAAGCGATGTTGAACTCTTTTAAAAAGTCAAGGTATTCATCGCTGAAACTTTTTTTGCGGTGATGCTCCTCCTGGTTTAATATGTAATTAATAATCATGGAAAACTGGCGCTGATTATAAGAAAAAGCGCCGAAGCCTTCTTGCCAGTTAAATTTACCTTTGATCCATTTTTGATCATTAATAAAATTAGAAGATCCCGCTTTAATGTCCCTCACAAGATCGGAAATAGATATTGTGGGCTTAAAATTGATAAATAGATGCGTATGATCCGGCATACAATAAATCGCAAGGAGCTTCTACGTCCTCACGGTATTCTTTTAAAATAAGATTTTCCCGACGTTTGACAACGAAAACTATCTGGATGTAAATTTGAGTGTAAGTATTTGCCATTTTTTTTAAGCGAAATTACAAGCGCCAACTTTTGTGTCTTGCTATTGTTTGTAGTAAAAAGAAATTATTTGGGAATTGATGGGTAGGGCCCGTTAGCTCGTTTGGAAAAAACAGGTCGCTCCTCCGGAGCTTTACATCACGGTCTCGTCGGGTTAAAGATCTGTCGCCCCGATGGGGCTATTGGGGCACGAAAGAAGTTAGCCGCGGATAATCGAAGCTCCGTTAGGAGCGACCTATCCTTGACGTAACATAACGGAATGCCTATAGCCCCGGAGGGGCGACCTGTTATTGCGGGAAATAATTTGAAAAAACTTCAACGTAAGCTCCGTTAGGAGCGACCTATCTCTTAGCCCCAGAGGGGCGACCTGTATTTTTACGAGACCCAGCCATCGCCCTTACTCCTCATTTACGAAATACAGCTTCATGTATTTTAAGCCTTTATCTTCGTCGTACCCGCGCTCCACGTAATCGTGGCGACCATGAATGTACACATGAAAATTCTTATCCAGCTTGATAACACTTTTCATATACTTCTGATTTTTTTTAACTGCAGTTTGAGAAACATCAAATTCATCAATGGCCGTAAGTTCCAGCTTCTTATTAAAATCGCTGCGGTAATCTTTAAAAGCGGTAATTAACTTTGGTTCTACCAGGACATCTTTTTCAAAATCTTTGATATTGAATTTATCTTTTTCCTTAAAATAACCAGTGCTTTTGTTCAGCATCATCATCTGGTCCTGCTTCTGAACATTGTTAGCCTCCGTTAAGACTTCCTCGCAAAATCCGCGCGAAGCATCGATGAAATTTTTTGTATGATAATATCCGTTTGGTTTTATAGTGGCGTTTAAAAAATCTTCTTCCCAATACAAAGCAATTTCAGCATTGCGATTATTGTTATCTATGATACTGATCTTATATCCCTTTTTCTTTTCAGTGTTAAACACCAGGCACCCTTTGTCGAGTTTATTAATATTAATTCCATTATCGCAATCCACATCAAACTCATCTACGTGCTGGTATACTTTCAGATAACTCTCTTTGTTCTCCGTTTTAAAAAAACCGATTGCGTCGCATAGTTCACCGTCGACTACTGCATCTCTAAAATAACAGGTATAAAATTCCCCGCCTTTTACTTTCGGGTGCATGCTTTGGTTATATAAATGCTCAGCTGCAAGTTTAGATTGCTCCATGAACTTATTACGCGAAGTGAAAATATCTTCACATATATTGGCAACGCTGTTCAGGGAAATATCCACCTTACCTTTAAACTGGTGGTATATATCCGTTTTAAATGGTGTGAGAAAGTACCTGAGCAAGGTTTCTTTTACAAAATCATCTTTAAATTTAACTTCTTTATCGCTCAGCGTGAGCTCTTCGCCTAAACCTTTGTTTCCTACGTAATGGATGGTAAAATTAGTAAGTTCTGTTCTCGAAAAATCTATCATGGCCTGTTTTTAATAAGGGTTAAATATAGACTTCTTAAACAGTTTCCTTTTAACAATATTTAAACAAGTTTTAAGTTTTGCTGGCAAAATATATGATGTAGCTGCTATGATAAGTCTGTTTTAAAAATTAAATTTGTGTATATGCGAAAAATTCTTTCAAAATTCAGCGTTAAATCTATTTTAGTAGGCAGCGCTATTGCACTTTCATCGTTTACTGCAGTGAGTTATGTGTTTGACAAAAACGATGTTATTTTTGAATTGCTTTTAGGAAGTTTAGGAGCTAATCATTATAATCCTGTTAAGCTTGACGATACGTTTAGCGAAAAGGTGTATGACCTTTACATGAAGCGTTTAGACAACAGTAAAAAATTTCTTCTGCAGGAAGACGTTGATGTTCTTTCAAAGTACAGGAGAGATATTGACGACCAGGTTCAAAATCAGCGTCACGATTTTTACAAAAAATCTGTAGAGATCATTACAAAACGCATTAAGGAAAAAGAAAGCTGGGCCAGGGAAATTCTCGCCAAGCCTTTAGACTACACGGTTGACGAGGAATACGAGGTTGACGGAGAAAAACTGGCCTTTGCTAAAAACGAGAGCGATTTAAAAAAGGAATGGCAGAAATGGCTAAAGTATCAGGTCTTATCACGCATAGAGGAAGTGATGGACAAGCAGGAAAAAGCCATTGAGAAAAAAGACAGCACTTATAAAGTAAAAACTTTTGATTCGATTGAAGTTGACGCACGCCGCAAGACGTTAAAAAATAATGCGGACCTGTTCAAGTATCTTAATAAGATAACGCCGCGCGATCGTTTCTCCATGTTTGCAAATGCCATTGCAGGTGTTTACGATCCGCATACCGAATACTTTGCACCAAAAGAAAAAAAGAAATTCGATCAGGCGATGAGCGGCCAGTTTGAAGGGATTGGCGCGCGTTTGATGCAAAAGGACGGCGTTTTAAAAGTGAGTGAGATCATTGTGGGAAGCCCAAGCTTTAAACAGGGAGAACTAAAAGCAGGAGATGATATCCTTAAAGTTGGCCAGGGGCCCGCCGAACCTGTGGATATTACAAATATGGAAATGGATGAGGCTATTGAACTCATTAAGGGCAAAAAAGGAACCGAGGTTCGCTTAACAGTTAAAAAGGGCGATGGTTCTTTGAAAGTCATTCCGATTGTCCGTGACATTATTGAAATTGAAGAAACGTTTGCGAAAAGCGCGGTACTGGATAATAAAACAAAGGTGGGCTATATTTACCTTCCTTCATTTTATACAGACTTTACACGTAACGGTGCGCGTCACTGTTCACAGGACGTTCGAAAAGAAATTGAAAAATTAAAAAAGCAAAATGTAAAAAGCATTGTGATAGATCTGCGCGATAATGGTGGCGGATCGTTGCAGGAAGTAATTGAAATGGCCGGCTTGTTTTTCCCGAAGGGCCCGGTTGTGCAGGTTAAAAGTAAAAACAATCTGCGAACCGTTATGGAAGACAAAAATCCGGACGTGGCGTGGGATGGGCCTTTAGCCATAATAGTGAACCATAACAGTGCAAGCGCAAGTGAAATTCTTGCAGCCGCTATTCAGGATTATAAAAGAGGTGTCATTGTAGGGACTCCAAGTTTTGGCAAGGGAACAGTACAATCGTTTTTTGATCTTGACAATTACCTGTTGCCGCAG
The DNA here is from genome assembly GCA_013816895.1 of Bacteroidota bacterium. Taxonomy (GTDB): domain Bacteria; phylum Bacteroidota; class Bacteroidia; order B-17B0; family Aurantibacillaceae; genus Aurantibacillus. The sequence goes on along the minus strand of JACDDR010000050.1, from coordinate 16,490 downwards.
TTTGATACCATTAAACCGGTTGGTCAGGTAAAAATTACGCACCAGAAATTTTACAGGATTAATGGCGGAGCCACTCAACTGAAAGGTGTGGTGCCGGATGTATTGCTGCCAGACCCTTACGCCATGCTGGATTTGGGTGAAAAAGAACTGGATTATCCGATGCCATGGGATGAAATAGCCAAAGCCGATTATGCGGAATTTAACTCCATTAATTATCCGATGGTGATTAAAAACAGCCAGACAAGGATTAAGAAGAACCCGCAGTTTGCGCTTGTAGAGCAGCAATCAAAAGAAGTGAGACTGAAAAAAGACGATACCCGTTACAACTTAAATCTTGAGAAATTCAGGGCGGAGGTAAAACAGTACCGCGATCAGAATAAGAAATACGAGGACCTGCGGAAAGAAATAAAAGGCTTTACTGCTTCCGTACTGGACGAAGATAAATTACGGTTTGGTAACGATACTACTAAAATAGGGCGCGAGAATCGCTGGGCAAAAAACATTTCAAAAGATATTTATATCTACGAGGCATCCAATGTAGTCAGTGAATTAAAAATGCAGCCTTCGGTGGCAAAAAAAGGAGAGTAGAACGAACTTTATAAATACATCCCTGCCAGAGTTAATATCTCTGTCAGGGATATTAGTGACATAACCCCTTTCGAACCGCCGGGAGGGGCTTTTTATTTTGGCATAACCCCCGATAGGGTTTTGAAAGAATGACCTGCGCATTATCTTGCAACTTTTATCAATTTACAAGATTGCGATTTTACTTCGGAACTATAAATAATTATGTTGTATAATCCGGACGGGAGAAGGGAAACATCGATCGTTTCACCGGACCTTATATTTTTTTCCAACACTAATTGCCCCAATGTGTTGTATACTTTACATTGTAAGCTACTATTAATCTGAACGCTACTTTTAATTGTGATAAGATCAGAGCCTGGATTAGGATATACTGAAAATAATTGCTCTTGTAACTGCTCTTCCTTTATTCCAATTACCCCATTAATATTTACCGGCACCTGATTAGTAAGCGTAATATTTCCCGTATTCATATCAAGGTACTCCACTGCCACGTTTGCTGTGGCTTGTATAGTGGGCTGAAGCATTACACTGAACCGTTCGCCCGGCATTATGTAACAGGTGTCGTTTACAATAGCATTTGGGAGTGGCCTTCCATCCGAATCAATGATACGGGCTCCAAGCCAGGAAGGGAAAATAATTCTGTTAGTCAGATAACCTATATTCGCCAGGCGCATTAATATTTTTTCGCCCTGCGCGCCTTTTATTTTAATAGAATCGTCATTCAATATTTCGGAACCGCATTTTCCATTGATTAAAAAATAATTTGGAACGTACTTGGGTACATGCACTGTATCGGCAATGGTATCGTGTACGGGAACATGATAGTGCCATACAGAATCCACTTCGCTCATTAACCACTTATAATCTTTATCGAAAGAGGGCCCGCCTGTCCATGCCGTTTTTGCACCACCAGCGGCACGAACCACGATCATCCCATACATTCCCATCTGCACATGAATAACATCTGCAGCGTGGCAATGGTAAAGGTAAGTTCCTGCATTTTTTGCTTTAAAACTGTAGGTTGTATCCTGCATATGACTCAGCCAAAAGGAGGTTGCCGGATCTCCGTCGTTTCTGGTATCCACATCAAGGCCATGTAAGTGAATTGTATGATGCTCGCCCTGAGAAATACTTTTTGTATTTAGCACCATGCTGTCACCCTCATTGCAATACAAGATCTTTGCAGGAATTTTTGCCGCGGCTCCCAACGAATTCGTTATCCCAAAAATCGGAATCACTTTGCCATCGCACATCGTATCCTTTTGCGCGTTACTACGCAAAATAGAAAAGTAGGTAATTGTGTTCTGCGCAAATGAGAAAAGCAGGCACCCAAAGAAAAAAACAGACAAGTATGTTCGTCTCCTCATCATGGATTGATTTGCATTATTGTGAACATTCCGTTGGGGTGCGTATTTCCGCCCGTAACGGCAACAAGATTGTGATCGTGTACAGAATACTTTCCGGTTTTATCAGGAATCATCCGCAGTACCACACAATCCATTGAAAACATTCCCCATGTATCTTTTATCCAGTTTTGTTTTATCAGCTTGCTATCACTGTAAACCGCCTTGGGATGAAAACCATGAAAGTGAAGTGAATGCATAGATTGTCCGGTGTTTGCGACGTAAATATAAATCGTATCGTTTACCTGATTGTTAATCTTTACTTTAGGATCAAGCTGCAACTGCGAATAACTTTTGCCATTGATAGTAAAGTAATCAGGATAATAATTATTCCAGTTAAGGCCATAACCAAGTTGTTGGTTAAAAACAGTAAAGTGTTCTTTCAGATTCCAGTAATAAACTTTGTCATTCGCTTTATCTTTAACCGCTATCATTCCTGCAAGCCCCATATACATGTTCCTAGGATACGCCAAATGATCATAGAAAGTGTAAATACTCCGTTGTGTTGGAAAAAGCGTGCAGGTGATGTTTGCAGCAGGGTTTATAGTGTAGGAAATACCGGAATAGTTTTTTATTTTAAATCCATGAAGCGTTGTGTCGTTGTTCGTAACTGTTATGATCAGAGTATCATTTTTCAGGCAACTGACAACGACATTTTCAGCGGTGAATGTTGATGTTGCGTTAAACGCGAGAAAAGGAAACGTAGTGTTTTTAATTGTAGTTAACGTACCACGATTAATAAAAAGATTCTGAAAGACCTTGGTTGCCTTAACAGAATCATTTAAACTTAACCAAAATAAACTAAAAAAAAATAGTGAGCGCATTACTCCTTCACAATCCGCTTAAACATTACTTTTTCATCGGTAACGATATTTACCAGATAAAACCCTTTTTGTAAAGCCGAAAGGTCAATAGTGTTATTTCCGGTTGAAGTAATTGGTTTTAATATTGTACGACCCAACGCATCGGTAATAGTTACTTCCTGAACTTTGGTACTGCCAAATTCAATGTTTAAAGAGTTTGCAACAGGATTAGGATAAATTTTAATTCCGGTTTTACTTGCAGTTAATTCCTCAACTCCAACAGCACCAGCCGTAATTTTCCATGTTAAGGTATCTGCACTCGAGGGGGAACCGGTTTTATAAGCCCGAACCACAACAGTACCAGTTCCTGCAACAGCCTGCGGATTAATATTCAATCCAAGAAAAGGATTGGCACCACCCGCAGTCGCCGTGTTCATTGTGTTTGGTCCGGCAGGAATGCCCGTATAACAGGTTCCAAGGTCGCACATCGAATAATCCCAGGTTGCAGGTAAATTGATTGAAATAAGTTCCCAGGTAATGCTCAATGTAGTGCTCCCGGTATTGGTCATATAAATATCATTAATAGTGATATTATTATAGGGAGCGCTGAATGTTACTGTCTTTGCCGGGCTTATGCTGTAGGTTTGAGCCGCAAACGCAAGAGAAATTAAACTGAAAAGGGTAAGTAATTTTGTTTTCATGTTAATGTGCAATTAAGAATTTTATTGTTTCAGAGTTCTGACCATCAGAAATTCTGGCGAAGTAACTTCCGTTACAAAGCGATTCGGTATTTATTTTTACTTCTGAACCTGTAACGTTTTCAATTGATTTTACTTTTTGTCCTAATACAGAATAGATCTCGATGGTCAATTTCTCAGCCAATTTGAATGTAAACGTTAGTTCATTATTTACTGGATTCGGAGATAGTTTGGTTTGAAAAGAGTTTCCGTTGTTTTCTTTCATTCCAACAGTTGCAAGTGCGTTCGAAATGGCAGACTGAATACCTGACACGGAAATGTTTCCACTCCCGTTTACATTGTAGAAAACGTTGTGATTTGTACCGCCAAGAACAATAACTTTTGGCATACCCGCTGAGGCGTAAGGCGACATGCTGACAGCTGAACTTGTGAAAACCGCGTTTGGTGTAAGGCTGTATGTAGCGCACCAACTGGTTACTGTTGCGCAAGTAGAGTTTCCATAATCGTCGGCAATATAATGAACCACCTGGCCAGGATTAGAAGCCGAAAAACTGTTGACCGCATTTTGCGCGGAGGTTGCTCCACCAACACAATTAACGCATGGCATCACCCATGTTATCACCACAACCTTACCCGAATTTAATTCAGTAAACAGATCGTGATTTGTGCTGGCGCAATCGTTTGTATTGAAGTTTGCGGCAGTTTGTGAAACCGACACCCCCGAAAGCAATACACCAACAAAGAGTAGAATTTTTTTCATTCGATTAGTTTTTATTTTTTTGAGTTTATGATTTATCAGAAGCCCTCATATAAATACAGTTTAACTTAGTAAATATATGAAATTTCAACGGATAAAACGAGGTTTTTTCATCGATTTAGAAGGCGATCGCACACTGCAAAATTTACGAACGAATGCTGTAATTATCAATTAAGGCCTCAATTTACCTCTCAATGTAATCTGAATATCGTCAAGACATTTTGTTTTCTTTCAATATAGGAAGTAAGTTATGGACTCCTTTGTGGATATTTTCTTTTACAAGCCGTATCAATTTTCTTAATTCCGCATAATCATCCGGCTTCACACAGAATGTCATTGCTCCAAGAGCCTCAGCCTTCTTTATATCTTTGCTATGAGATGACGTAGAATACATCAGGACTGGTATATTTTTATACCTTTTATTACTTTTTAAGATTTCGAGACATTCCCAACCACTCATCTCGGGCATGTTTACGTCCAAAAATATCACATCAGGCAACTGTTGTGAGCCTGATAAATATTCAAGCATTTTAGGCCCTCCAGCCACTCCATAATAAACACCGCCCTCAATGCTTTTAACTGCACGCTCAAATAAGTCCCGATCGTCGTCATCGTCGTCTACTAAAAGGAAAATTTTTTCTTTCATTAATTTTTTATTTAACTATTGAATAAATTCGTAAAACCATCGAACCGATGCAGCATAATATAAGATGAAGATTGATTGATAATTTAAACTATATCCACTTTTATACATCTCATTGACGTAATCTTTTCTCAGCAAAATAATCAATTCATGTTTTGCGGCCTTATAGAAGATTGTGTGAGAGGTAAACTTACTACAAATACAGCGCCAACGTTATTAATTCCTTTAGCGACTATTTCTCCTCTATGACGCTCTACGATCTTTTTACAAAGTGCGAGGCCGAGTCCCGTACCATCATACTGATCTTTGGGGTGAAGACGCATGAACGTGCCAAATATCTTCTTTGCCTGACTTTCGTCAAATCCAATTCCGTTATCCTCCAAAACGATCCTAACATATCGGTTATCTATTATTTCTGAGGAAACTTTAATTACCGGGCGAACGTCTTTTTTAGAAAATTTTAATGCATTATTTATCAGGTTGTAAAAAAGTTGATAAATGAGGGTAGGAAAGCCTTCTATCGCTGGCATTTTCAAAATTTCAATTGAGGCGTGTTTTTCCTGAATTACAAGATCGAGATCATTTAAAACATTTTTAAAGACTGTATTCAAATCAATTTTTTCAACACTATCTAACTCAGGTGAATCTAAGGAAGAGTATTTAAGCACCCCTTCTATCATTGATTTCACCCTGTCCGCTGAACGATGGAGTTTCATCATGTAATTTTGCGCCTGAGCGGGCAAAAGGTTTCCGTATTCTGATTGAATTATATTAAGAAAGGTTTTTATTTTACGAACGGGTTCTTTAAGATCGTGACTTGCTACATGGGCAAACTGCTGTAAATCTTCATTCGATCGCTGAAGCTCCCGGGTACGTTCCTTAACAAGCAATTCAAGTTGTTCGGCAGATTTTTCGGCCACTGATCGCGCTTCCGCAACTTCACTTTCCGCTATTTTTCTCAGAGTGATATCCAGCATCGAACCTATCATGCGTAAAGGCTTCCCTTCACCATCATGAATTATATAGCCCCGGTCAAAAATGTAAGCATAAGTTCCATCACCTTTTTTAAACCTGTATTCTTCTGACCATAAATCTTTGCCTGTATCGATCGCATTTTGGATTGATTTTACTACACGGTCTTTGTCCACTTCATGCAAGCGGTTAATCCATGAGTCGAGGCCATTTTCAATTTCCTCCTTTTCATACAAAAATTGCTTTTGAAAATTATCATTCCACCATAAAGTACCCTTTTCTAAATCCCAATCCCAAATTACATCTTGAGTAGCTTTCGCAAGCAAGTTGAACCTCTCGGTTGCGCTTGCGGCTTGCTGCACCTGTTCTTTGATTCGTTGATCCAACTCGATGTTGGATTTTAAAATATCCTGAAATTCATTTAACTTTATTTCAAGGTATCTGTTCTCTTTCGAATCAACACTATCAGTCGGGTTTTCGGCAATTTTGGTTTCCAGAGTTGTAAGTAATTCAACGAGTTTGTCGGCAACCTTTTCCATATCTTGTAAACCCAAACGAGCCGCTTCTACTTTGCCTTCCTTATAAAGAGCTACGAGGTGGCGTGCGGAAGCATGTATTTCGGCGTGTACTTTTTCAAGTTCCACCATGTCCGGCAGATGTCCATAAGCTCTAAGCGCGTGATTATAAATCCACTTTCCTACATTACATTCATAATGAGAAAGAACAGGTGTCTGATCTAGGTCAATTCCATATAAAATTGAACGTAATCTTGATTTAAACAAGATATGCTTGGCGCGGGCTTGTTCAAAGTCTAATTTTATCGAATCGTTGTTATCCATATTTATTAAGAAAAGTTTTTTTATGCTTTAATAATTATTTGCAAGGTTATACTAACTCAACTTCAATGCCATAGTTCTTCGCACATTTCATCATCATACCCATCAGTAAATAAATTAATGCATTTGCATATTACCGTTGTGTTAATTATAATTAATAAAATGGTTCAAGGCGTAAAGATTTGAGGGAAGACAAATATCGGAATTATGAACGAACTGCACTGCAAATTTCCGCTAATAAAGTGCTTGTTTTTTCTATTCAAGAAAAACTTAAGAGTAGTTTATAGTGTGGGCTGGCATGACATTTTAGTTGGGAATATGATGCCCGGTTTTTATTTCTGAACTTGTCTGGCGCCATCGAAGGAGATACTTTTCAAATCTGAAGATCTTCTTGCCCTTTATTCTTTTTTTGAATCTCTAAAAAACTGATTGTGCCGCCAACCACCGCAACGGCGGGACCAAACATCATACCGATAACACTGCCCGGAAAAAAAGGAAGCGCAAGAAAAAAACTGTAAACAAAACCAACACCACAGGCGTATCCCCTGTTTTGTTTAATAAAGCGCGTGCTCTGAGCAATCCCGAATTTATGACGTTCGCTGTTGTAATCCAGAAGCGTAAACCCCACAAAATACCAGCCCAAAAATAAAATAAATGGTGTTGTAATTATGAGCAATGGCGGA
>JACDDR010000050.1:6210-9097 GCA_013816895.1 Bacteroidota bacterium | reverse complement strand
CCAGGATCATGTTTCGTAAACTGATAACTATTCCCCTGAAAATATCCTTTATCAATTGACGGGCGGAGAACGGAAATTTATTGCCGGTTAATTTTTCTTCTGCACTTTCAGAGAGCAAAGCAAATACAGGCGAAAGCACCATCAACAGAATATACTTTACAAACGTACCGCTCAGAAACCAGAAAATTACCTTTAATACAATACTGATAAGAAATCCAATTTTTGTGACAAGAAATGGTCTTGCCCATGAGAGCCAATGCCCGTTTTCGGGGATTGATTCAGCATTGATATATTCGCTGAGCCACTCTGAAATTCCACCAGCGAGGAGAAACAAACCGTATATGCTGGCCACCCATAAAAGAAGCCACAGAATAAGCGGAATAAACATATATGGCCATAAGCCTTTTTCGAACAACACGCCAAAGGCTTTGATGCAATTGCCGATGGCTTTAAAAAAGTCGGAGAAGAATTTCATTTGTGAGACACGAATTGACACTAATTTACTCAAATTATTTTTAAAAAATATAAGCCACTAAAAACACTAATTACTCCTTTTTTGTGAGTAGCCTTTCTGCGACAGGTTGGCTCGTGTCAGGGAAGTTAAAGAAACTAATTTACACGAATGCTTTTCAAAATTGTAAGCCACTAATTTTACTAATGGTATTAATTAATCCTAATTCGTGTCCCGGAATATTTTGCCACAGATTTTGCTGATCTCCGAAGATCCTTTTTAGCTTGATGAGACAACCTCTGTGTAATCCTTTTAATCTGTGGCTAGTATTAGTATAATTCGTGTTAATTCGTGGCTGGAAATTTAACGATATTGAAATATACGAATGTAGCTTTAACAAAAAATGTCATGTCGACCAGAGGGAGACATCTAGAATTGGTTTTAGATTCCTCCACGACGACGGACTATTTCAACCAAGAATATTTTGCCCCAGATTTCGCTGATCCTCGCTGATCCTTTTTTAGCTTGATGAGACAACCTCTGTGTAACCCCTTTATTCTGTGGCTTATTTGTGTAATTCGTGTTAATTCGTGTCAAAAGATTTTCAGACATCTGCGAAATCCGTGAAATCTGTGGCTCAATTTCTTAATAATCTGGTCACATTTTCTCCGGCACCTTAATTCCCAGCAAATCCATGGCGTTGGCAATGGTTTGTCCGCATGCCTTTGAAAGCTGAATGCGCAGGGTTTTGATATCCGCGTTTTCTTCTTTTAATATTGTAAGCTCATGATAAAACCTGTTATAAGCTTTGGTCAATTCATACACGTAATTTGAGATCAAAGCAGGACTAAAACTCTTACCGCTTTCTTCAAGGATAAGCGCAAAATCGTAGATCCATTTTATAATTTCTTTTTCCAACGGATCAAGTGCAATTGTACTTAACGCTTTTGAATAATCTACATCTGCTTTGCGAAGAACAGACTTAATCCTGGCGTGCGTGTATTGTATAAACGGACCTGTATGCCCGTTAAAATCAATACTCTCTTTAGGATCGAACAACATTTTCTTTTTGGGATCCACCTTTAAAATAAAATACTTTAAAGCCCCTGAACCTATCATTTGATACAATTCGGCTAATTCTTCTTCGGTAAATTCATCCACCTTGCCGAGCTCTTTGGTAGTGGCTTCAGCGGTATCAAACATTTCCTTCAAAAGATCGTCCGCATCAACAACCGTTCCTTCCCTGCTTTTCATCTTCCCTTCAGGAAGTTCCACCATGCCGTAACTTAAATGATAACATTCCTTTGCCCAGTTGTACCCAAGTTTTTCAAGGATCTTAAACAACACTTTGAAATGATAGTCCTGCTCGTTGCCTACAGTGTAAATTAATTGCTTAAGGTCGGGATATTCTTTAAACCGTTCAATGGCGGTTCCAATGTCCTGCGTTATATATACGCTGGTGCCATCGCTTCTCAATACAATTTTTTCATCCAATCCTTCAGCCGACAGATCTATCGCCACGCTTCCATTTTCCTTTTTATAGAAAACATTTTTTTCAAGACCCTTCTGTATAATTTCTTTCCCTAAAATATACGTATTGCTTTCGTAATAGGTTTTATCAAAATCAACACCCACCGTTTTATATGTTACAGCAAACCCTTCGTACACCCAGCCGTTCATTAACTTCCACAGATCTACCACTTCCTTATCCCCTGCTTCCCAGCGCAATAACATGTCCTGGCACTCCAGCATCAATAAAGATAATTTCTCCGCGTCCTCTTTTTTCTTTCCCGCGCCAATTAACTCTTCAACTTCTTTTTTATAGGCCTTATCAAAGAGTACATAATATTTTCCAACCAAATGATCGCCCTTCATCCCAGTGCTTTGAGGTGTTTCGCCCTTGCCCCATTTTTTCCAGGCAAGCATGCTTTTGCAGATATGAATACCACGGTCGTTCACAATACTTACCTTAAGTACTTTATGTCCGTTCGCTTTTAAAATATTAGCCACAGAATAACCAAGCAATAAATTTCTAACATGACCCAGATGCAAAGGTTTGTTAGTGTTTGGCGAAGCGTACTCCACCATTACCGTTCTTCCGCTACTGTTCGGCTCTTTAAAACCAATGGTCCTTAAATCTCTGACAGAATTAAAATAACTCAGCCAAAATTCATCCGACAAAGAGATATTTAGAAAACCTTTAACAACATTAAAATCAGAAACATATTTTTCTTCTTTTTTTAGGTACTCACCAATTGCTTGCCCAACCTGCTCGGGCGACTTTTTAGTTTCTTTAATAAACGGAAAAGTTACAAGTGTAAAATCTCCTTCAAATTCTTTTCTCGTTTTTTGAAAAGTAATGTTGGCAGAGGATAAATTATAAAGTTCCTGCAGCGCTTTTTGTACAGCATTGAACAGGATATTTTCGGCGCTAAT
>JACDDR010000050.1:0-6200 GCA_013816895.1 Bacteroidota bacterium | reverse complement strand
CTGTAATGGTGATTCGGACTTCATGGTTTTCGAGCGGTTCAACTTGCAGGTTCATCTTAAAGGTTTCGCTTGGGTTAGTTATTAGTGATTAGTTTTTAGTGATTAGTGACAAAAGGATTGGTTTAGAATTTAAATGCAGAAACGTCAATATCATTCATGCATTTGAAATGGCCGCGCGGACATTTATCATAACCCAGCTTGGAACAAGGCCGGCAGGATAAATCTTTTACTTGCATTATCTGATTTTCAGGTTGAGGCAAATAAGGACCCATCCCAAACTCCGGAATGGTATTACCCCAAACGGAAATTATTCTTTTATTAAAGGCCGCCGCCATATGCATTAATCCGGTATCAGATGTGATAACCAGGGAAGACTGCTTGATTACCGAGGCACTTTGATTAAGGCTCAATGCCCCGCAAAGATTGATCAACAGAGGGTATTTGCTTTTTAATTGGTCTGCAATTATTTTATCATCACTCCCCCCAAGAAGGATCACCGGTGTTTGGATGCGCGAACAGATTTCTTCCAGCTTATTCAATGGGATTTGTTTTGTAAAATAAGATCCGCCAACAACAAGCACCGTAAAATTAGTCACAGCATTTTTTAAATAGAGCGTTTTTACATCCACAAAATCATGTATGCTAAGAAAATAATCAAGGCCTTTACCATCGTTTGTGATACCAAGGGGTTTAACGGTATCCAGATAACGGTCCACAATATGTTTATCCGGTAAGGCTTTGCGCATTTTTAAACGCACCGCCAAAAATTTCTGAATGTTTAATTTACTAAAAGAAAGGCTCCTGGTGTTAAGTGTTCGTTTAAGTCGCGCGCTCCTGAGATTTTTATGCAGATCGATTACGAGATCAAATTTTTCCGACTTAAGATCATTATATATTTCGCTTACATCTTTTTGAAAAATGTGCAGTTTACTTAAATATGGATTATTGACTAACGTATCGCAGAACGCTGCTTTACAGGCGAAATGCAGTTCAATTCCCGGGAGCTGCATCTTCAGGCAACGCACTACGGGAGTGGTTAGAATAATATCCCCAATGGAGCTAAACCGCGTTATCAGGATTTTTTTTGGCTTCACTCCGGCTTTGCGTTTAAGAGTTTCCGTTCAGTAACATTTTTTAAATAAGAATTTAAAAATACCGCCAGCAATATGATTAGAACACCAAGATAGAACGTAGGTTTTACTTCTTTATTTTCTTTAAAAAATATAATAGCCCAGATGATGCCATACACTGTTTCAAGATTAACGGTTAGCACGATGGTATACGGACTAATGTATTTTGCAAGATTAACTGCTGCAAGGAAAGGGAATACCGTACAAACAAGGCTCAGCAACAGCAGGCCTATCATCGAGCGCTGATCAAGCACAAAGAAGTCAGTCGTAAAACTTCCAGAGCATGCGAGAAAAATTGTTAGTCCGAGTAATGCGGCGCTTAACTCATAAAAACTGATGGCACCCGAAGGAACACGTTTAACCATTAAACCGTTCAGAACTCCGAATAAAGAAGAAGTAAGGGCTGCAAAAATGCCAAACAGGATGCCTTTCCAATAAGTTGTTTCAATAGAAAATATTAATCCGATTGCTGCAATAATAACCAGGCCAATCACAATTTCATACATCTTTATTTTGCGTTTGTATAAAATGGGTTCAATGATGGAGCTGAATAACGTTCCGGTGCTAAAGGCCACCATCGTCACACTGATGTTGGAGACCTTAATGGCCCCGTAAAACGCGAGCCAGTGAACCAGGATTATAAGCCCGATGCCGCAAAGTTTTAAAAGATCTTTCCGGTTAACCACAAGACTTTGTTTAGTAAGTTTGAGGTAAAGAAACATAACGAGTACTGTTATTAAGATCCGGAACCACACAAGCTGCCAGGTATCTGCGGTTATAAAACGGCCAAGGACCGGCGAAAACCCCCAAATAAAAACAATGAAATGGAGCAGCAAATAATGTTTATTTATACCTTTATCCACGAATGAGCAAATTTAGCTTTATACCGCATGATAAACAACTTAATATACTTTGATAACAACGCAACCACGCGGGTTAATGAAGAGGTTGTAAAAACCATGCTGCCGTATTTCAGCGAAAATTACGGCAACGCTGCGAGTCGCTTACACGCTCAGGGCTGGGTAGCACAGGCGGCCGTGGAAACTGCCACCGCGCAGTTAGCGGCGCTCATTAACTGTGAGCCATCAGAACTCATACTTACTTCAGGCGCTACAGAGGCTGTGAATCTTGCCATTAAAGGGATTTACGAAGCATATGCCGGTAAAGGAAATCACATTATTACCTGTGTTACCGAACATAAGGCTGTGCTGGATACCTGTGCGCACCTGCAGGAGAAAGGTGCCGATGTTACTTACCTTGCTGTTAACCAAGAAGGACTGATTGATACCGCAGAGTTAATGCGGGCGATAAAACCAACCACAATCCTGGTAAGCATTATGGCTGCCAATAACGAAACAGGAGTGATACAACCCCTTGAAGAAATAGCGGAAATTTGCACCAAACACAAACTTCTCTTTTTTAGCGATGCTACACAGTTTGTTGGAAAAGAGCGTTGTAATATAACCGAAAAGGGTATTCATTGCATGGCTTTTAGCGCGCATAAAATGTACGGCCCAAAAGGTATTGGCGCATTGTATGTTAGAAGAAAAAATCCGCGGGTGAATCTTATTGAACAAATTCACGGCGGCGGACATCAGAACAATCGCCGTTCGGGAACCTTAAATGTTCCATTGATTGCAGGCTTCGGAAAATCCGCTGAATTATTTACTCAAAATTATTGGGATACCAGTGCGCATGTTTCCAAACTGAAAAATCATTTTGAGCATCAGTTGCTGGATATTGCCGACTTAAGAATAAACGGCACCACTCGTTCGCGCTTATACAATACCAGTAACATTTGTTTTCCCGCGCACATGAAGGTTACTTCTCTTTTAAATAAATTCGCGTTCTCCAGCGGATCAGCCTGTGCCAGTGCAAACCCGGAACCTTCCCACGTTTTAAAGGCAATGGGAATAAATGAAAAAGAAGCAGCAAATAGTTTTAGATTTTCCTTTGGGGTTTATAATACCCTAAATGAGGTTGCCTTATTGATAGAAGCTCTTCACAAACTCAATGCCTGGAAAGATTTTTAAATTTCTTTTTTATTTAATCGGTTTAGGAAACAATTCACTCAGTTTAGGTGTTAATTAAATTTGAAACTCCAAAAAAAATTATAATTTTACTACCCCAAGTTATTTTATTTCTCTTTTACTCCCTGCTTGCGACCTGTCCTTTTTAGTAACTGTTATATTTTTTATTATGAATGCATTTAATCTGATCTCGACAGTTATTTATTCAGGCGTTAATGAAAGACATCCTCATTCTTTTGCCGATAAATTAAAAAGCCGGAACAGGCTCGCATTTATATGTACCGGCATTGGCGTTTTGTATTTCGTTTATTTTTTAAAATCATCGCAACCTTTGCCTTTTATTTGCATCAATCTTGCGACTACTTTTTTCATCGCCACCATTATTTTGAACCACCTTGAGAGATATAAGGTATCAAGTGCTATTTTAATCATTAATACAAACCTCAGCGTACTGTTTTTTTCCACTTACATGGGATTGAATTCAGGCATTCACTTATATCTCTTGACCTCTCCCCTTATTGTACTCACCGCCTATGACACCAAAAATGTAAAGCTCATCAGTCTTATTATGAGCACGTACGTGTTCAACTATATTCTAATTTCGGCGATAGACCATTATTTAACACATGGCCTTCTTAACCTTCCCGCAGATATACTATATTGGTTTTATGTCATGAATTTTATAGGAAGTTTATTTATTCTTATTGTACTTTCTTTTCATTTTCTCGCTCATAATAATAAGACATATGAATTATTAAGGTTAAAAAACAATGAATTATTTGTAAGACAATTTGAACTTGACATAGAGAATAAAATCAGGAAAGATGCAGAGACAAGCGCAACGGAAGCTTTAGCTGAAAAAGAACTGCTTTTATCTGAAATTCATCATCGTGTTAAAAACAACCTCGCTGTAGTGAGTGGTCTTTTGGAATTGCATACAATGCATGTGACTGATTCCGCAGTACTAAAAGTTGTAAAAGAAAGCCAGAACCGGATAAAATCAATTGCTATTCTTCATGAGATGCTATATGAAAACAAATCTTTGAAAGAAGTTGAAATCAGAGATTATGTAGGACAACTTCTCATTTATGTTTCAAATTGCTATACTATTACGGGTCGGGAAATAAAATTTAAAACCAACATAGACCAAATTACCCTGGAAATGCCAAAAGCCATGCCTTTTGGCTTGCTTCTTAACGAACTAACTACCAATTCATACAAGCACGCATTTAACCAAACCCGCCACGGAATCATTTCAATTGAATTTAAAAAAAACGAGAGCGGCCACCGGTTAATTTATAAAGATAGCGGGCCGGGTTTTCCTTATTTCACTGACATCAATCGCAACTCGCTTGGCTTAATGCTTATCGAAACATTTTCGAAACAATTAGACGGAGAATACAGCTTTCTCTCGGACGAACAGGGAATGACCTTTATTATAACATTTTCATAAAATTACTTCTATGAGCTTATTAACAAAAATTCCGAAAGGACAAACTAAAAGGATTCTAATCGTTGAAAATGATCTCTTATTGGCTCTTATAAATAAACGGTATTGTGAAATGCTGGGCCATTCGGTGGTAGCTTCTGTTCGTGACGGAAAAAACGCCATAGAAGCCGTTAAAATTCATAATCCCGATGTTATTTTAATGGATATTAAGATTGATGGGGATGTAGACGGAATTGAGACCATGCATGAAATAAGAAAATTTTCTGATGTTGACGTTATTTATTTTACCGGTAATTCAGAAGCTTCTGTAAAAGCAAAGGCTGCCGAAACAAAGATGATGGCTTTTTATGTAAAGCCAATTTCCCTGGAAGATCTTAAAAGTATACTTGCTTATGAGAAAAGGAAAATGAATTTGAAAAGCGATCATTGAAGATTATAATTAACGACCACAAAACTGTAATAAAAAGAGGCCGCCTTACTTTTAAGGCGGCCCCTCCTTTTTATGCACAATAATTGATACTTAGTTTTATTGCTTGTTTATTTTCATAACCTTAACAAAAGATCCGCTTTGTATCTTTACATTGTATATTCCATTTGAAAACGATGAAAGGTCAACATCAACTGTTTCGGAAGTAGTTGAAGTGGAAAGCACTGTTTTTCCAGTACAATCTGTAATCTCAATATTCTTCCTCAAATTATCCTGCAGTTGAATTGTTACTCGTCCATTTGTAGGATTAGGAAACACGTACCCATCCACCGAACTAAAAGACACTTCAGACAGTCCGGTACAGGCACTCACAGTTACATTTATGTTAACAGAAGTTCCGCAACCGGTAAGGCTGGAAGTTCCTGTAACACTGTAAACTGTATTAATTGTAGGAGAACCTGCAACAGAAGATTGCGTTGAACCTGTATTCCATGAATAACTGTTGGCACCGCTTGCTGTTACTGTAACGCTTTGGCCGGTACAAATAGTATTGCTGGATGCGGAGACTGAAACAGAAGGCGAAGCAATTACCGATACGCTGGAAGTAACAAATCCGGAAGAACTGCAGCCTGCTGAGCTAACACCGGTTACAGTATAACTTGTGTTTGCAGAAGGACTAACCACCGCACTTCCACCTTGTATAGAATAAACACTCGCTCCCGAGGGAACGATTGTGAATGACTTTCCGGAACAAATGGAACCACTGTTAACAGAAATAACCGGTGCTGCATTAACGGTAATACTCGATGTTACGGGCTGCGAAATGCAACCAACAGAGTTAGTACCAACTACAGTATAACTTGCGTTAGATGTGGGACTCACGACAGCGCTTCCCCCCTGGAAAGTATAGGTACTTGCACCGGATGGAATTATTGTAAAGGATTGTCCTGCACAAACCGAACCGCTATTTACTGAAATAAAAGGAGCACTGGAGTAAGAAATAACAATGGCACCATCACCGGTTTGAAAACCCGAAGTTGTTGTTGTAAATGAATTTGAAGCATCAAAAAAGCTGGAGCCACCACCACCCGCTCCAAATACACTTCCGCCGCCGCCGTAATATCCACCACCGCCACCACCACCACCTGCACCATCTCCTTTTC
>JACDDR010000178.1 GCA_013816895.1 Bacteroidota bacterium | reverse complement strand
AAAGTTTAGTTCCTTCGGTGGCCGACAGTACGTTTAGAATAAACAATTTTAATAAAATTTCTTTTGCCTTTGATTATAAAACAAGTCTGCACAAATACATCCGCAAAGCAAGCGTGAACCTCGCGCTTAAATCGCTGGATGGTTTGGATGCGGGGGTAATTGGTTTTGAAAAGAAAAGCAATAACGACCGCACGCGCATGTACACCTTTTTAAAAGCTATGCTTCGTGATATGCCACAGGACATGGTGTATCTCATCAACCGCGGAGAATGGGGTTACCGGCAATTGAACAGTGCCGTGCATGTGGGTATGGAACATACTTACAAATACAAACGCGGTACCGGAAATATTTTAATGAATGTTCGTACCTCGGCCTTTACCAACGATTACGATTTTTCTTCAGGGAGTATATGCGCTGTAAACAGAAATGATCTTGGTAAAATAAACATTAACACCCGTGTGTTTGGCCAGATTGGTTTTGGAAATAAATTACCTTCCGAATCCATGTTATTTGTTGCAGGCGCCAATAACGAAGAGTTGATGGATAATAAATATACACGCTCGATGGGCATTGTTCCACCTAACTGGGGAGGCTATGGAAGCACAACGAACCATTTTACCGCTGGCGGCGGTTTAAACCTGCGCGGCTACTCGGGTTATATTTTACCGCAAAAAAATGTAGACGGGACCTATACATATAATTATAAAGGAATAACAGGGGCCGCGTTTAATACTGAGATTGAATTTGGTGAACTGTTTAAAGTTATCAATCCTAAATTTTTAAAGAACAGCATTAAATTTCAGCCCTATTTGTTTGGCGATGCCGGAATCATTAACACCAACAAACCCGGCACAGCAAACGTAATGAGCGATCTGATGGTGGATGCCGGTGCCGGCGCAACGTTCAGCATTGTACGCTGGGGACCGTTATACAACATTAAGCCTTTAACCATACGTTTTGATTGTCCGTTTTTTATAAACCGTCTGCCTTATGCTGAAAAAGATTACTTCCAGTTCAGGTGGATGCTGGGGATTAATAAGGCTTTTTAGAGGGGTTCATTGTGTCGATCTTCGTTCCTCAATATAAAGTATGAAGGCGTATTCATTTCTGACTTCTTTCGTTTCAAATCCCTCCTCCGTCTGATGACATCGTGAAACCGCCGTTATTGTCATGTCGATCCAGACATTTCGTCTGGAGAGACATCTGTGACAGCTTAGTGCCTATACCTCTCCTTCGGGGAGATGACATCTACACCTTCTGTGTCATTAGCTCGAGCGCAGTCGAGAACCAGATCACTTCCCTTAATTCTAAAGTAAAATCGATACATTTAATTATCTTTAATCAGTTATGAAGCTACTTCTCCCGTTGATTCTAATAATTTTTGCGCGTCATGCTAGCTCCCAAAGTTATTCATTCAGGGATTATTTAAATGATCAGAAGACGTCACGCAAAATCTACAAAGCTATTCAAGTAAATAATATTGATTCTGTAAAAGAATATCTTTCAAAATATAAAAATAGGCTGGGCTTTACCTATTACCAGTGTAAGACATTAATTGCCAATAAAGAATCTAACCCAAACCAGTACACATTTCTAGATTCCGCGTTCATGCGGGGAATGACTCCGTTGTGTATCGACAAGCATTTATCAAAGTTTGATTCGGTAAAAGTGCAGGATTCTTTCCGGCAAAATTATTTGCGTGCATTCAATCGACGTTTAATTAGTGTAATCGACAGCATGCAAAACAAAGACCAGTATTACCGACAGCAAATGGACATGGTCATGCATAGCGAAGAACCGCTCTCCGCAAACATTCCCAATGGTGTAGAAAATAAGAGTAAAATAACTTTAAAACAGCCGAGTAAAAAACAACAAATGGATTCACTCTGGAAACTTCAAAATCCAATTGATAGCGCAAATATTTTAAAAGTAAAGGAAATTATAAAACAGTATGGCTGGCCGGGTGCCAAACTGGTGGGAGATAATTATTGCCAAAGACCCGGACCGGATGTCACCATTTTATTTACGCATCTGGGCAATACTCAGCGTGAATTTCAGATCTCAACCTTGCAAAAAGTAATTGAGCTGTGTAAAAAGCAGGAGGACTCGTGGCAAAACGCAGAGGGTCTTCTATTTGGGCTGCATTCAAAATTCTCAGGCCAATTTTCTGAGTTCAGTTTTTTAGAAATAAAAAATAATAAAATAAACAAGGAGGAATCTTTTTTTAGTGTTTATAAGATGTCAGAATTGATTATTAAAGCGGTGTCCAAAAGAAAAATTGAAATAAGATGCGCAAAGCTTTCCCTGTATAACGAACTAAAAGAGTTTATGTTATCCATGAATGAACTAATAACAATTGATGAGCAGGAGCTAAAATTCAGAAAGGACGAGGGTATGCGCACTCCAGGTAAGCTTGACGAAAGCTGTTTTTCTTTTATTGAATCACCTGAAACCAGCGACAATACTATTTCTTACAGACTAATAAGGGAGTAATCTATCTTCTGATGCATGACCTTACCAGCACAACACTTCAGGCTAAACCCTGATTTGCCAGTTAAAAATAAAATCCTAATTTTATAATGCATGGTGAAGATCTATTTAGTGGATGACGATAAGGACGACCAGTTTTTTTTGGAAGAAGCTGTAAAGAAAGTTTTGCCCGGCTGTTCGATTCACGTTTTTTATAATGGTATTAAATGTCTCGAGGCTTTAAAGGATCCCGATAAGCCACGCATTATATTTTCAGATCTTAACATGCCTCTGGTAAACGGACATCAGGTAGTAGAGAAAATAAAGGGGTCATCTGTGAACAAAAACATTCCTGTATATATAATTACCACCAGCGTAAGCGAAAAAGACATTACCAAATCGATGGCCGTTGGCGCCACAGGTCATTATGCCAAGCCTGCTAATTCAGGTGACTATAAAAAGATCGTCGAAGAAATATTGGCTAAAGAAGGTTTACTGACCGCCGCAACTAAATAACAAGACACTTTACAATAACAAAAAAGTCCCGTTTCTTACGGGACCTTTTCTTTCAAAAAATGTCCTCATCAAATCTTGTACTTCAGTTTTGATTTGGAAAGATGCTGGTGCGCCGGACTGTAAGCCAGGCCCTTTGAGTTGACGTTGGCTTTTTTAACCGATGCACAGCTTGTACCCGCAAGTACTAACAGTAAAGCAAGCAGGCGCACGACAATTTGTTTGAGTGCTTTCATGATCACAATGTTTTAAGTTTATAAATAGGTTCATATGAGGAGTTTGAGGTAGTATACCTTATTGAACGTAATTAAGTCCAAAGGGTTGCCTTTAGTTTTAAACGACTGTTGAAAAACTTTAAGAGAATTGAAAAATAAGCCCGGGTTTATTCTTTCACAATTTTTTTCACGGATGTTCCGCAACGCAGAAAATAAATTCCGTTTTGAAATTTACTCAGATCAATCTCCTGCTTATTGTTCATGCATTTTACTGAATAAACCAGCGCTCCGTTTACATTGTATAGTTCAATATTCGCTGATCTTTCGTTTGTTGATACAGTGATAATACCTGGAGTAGGATTCGGATAAACCGAAACCGATTCCAACCCCATTAACTCATTCTCGGGAACGTTTACGGTTGCACAAAAATTGTTGGCAACTGAAAAGTTTGTTACTGAAGTTATCGTAGGCGTAATATTAACCATAGTCATAGCCGTAATGGTGTACTGCGGTGGTCGTAGCGTAGTACCTACCTGCGATAGCGGACTGGTTTCAGGCATTAGAGTTACCGTATTTGCGCAGCTCATGGTTAAGGCTGGAGAAATACTTTGTATGGTGAGAGGATTCAAGGGGTAGCCATTCCCTGCTACATTCATAAAATACCTGTTGTAATGCACTACATTCACCCTGTCATTAGGATAGTACTGTGTATTGGGATTGTAATTATTAAAATATTTTACCCAGTTACCATTCGAAGCGCCGGTTGAATCAAACTTTACAAAACCGCTGTTATGCGAGGAGGTACTATTGAGCGTATTCACCACGCCAAAAATATTTCCTTTTTCGTCCTCATCAAGCCCAGAGGCACCGGACCCGAGTGCACCTGTCCAGCGGTACGCTTTTGTCCATTGCAGAGAATTAAAAGTATATCTGCCAAGAACGAAGCGATAAGGCACAGCAGAAGGGGATGGCTGCGAAATATCATGTTCACCAAAAAGAAAAAAAACATCCGGTCGTACCTTAGATTTAAAAAAAGTATACCTCTTTGTAGAGCTTGCATTTATAGCCCCGCCCAAATTCCCGCCGGTGGAAAATGCGGTGGAATCGCCAGAATTTGAATAACAGATAATCTTAAGAAACCCAGAGGCACCACCACTTAAATATCCGGTAGTTACCAGAAAGGTAATTCCTTGCTGCTCATTAAGCACGTAAGAAAAGTTGATTGAACCTCCTGTGCTGCTGTCAAAGTCATAAATATAATAGGTTCGCGCTTTTATGAAATTGCCTGCCGTGTCTAATTTAATTAAGGCGGTGTGCCCCGGCCCGCTGATGTTGCCAGCTACCAACAAATTATTTCCTGAATCAAGAAACATATTGCCTGGCGTTAAAGAAGCAGTGTTTATTGTAGAGGTGGCTACGCTAACTGGTATACTGGTGGTAGATTTCATCCAGCTCATGTTACCATTGGCTTCAATTTTCCCAATTAAATAAGGCTGCACAGGAGATGTAGCGGTTGCAGCCGCAGTAAAGTACATAC
>JACDDR010000177.1 GCA_013816895.1 Bacteroidota bacterium | reverse complement strand
ATTCAGGATCACCACCAATGGAGCGCAATGCATTTCGTGCGGCAATTGTTCTACTTACTGTGAAATGGGAATTGATGTAAGAGCATATGCGCAGAAAGGTGAAAACATCGTACGTGAATCGTGCGTGGGCTGCGGTATGTGCGCTACCGTTTGTCCGAGAGGCGTGTTGAATCTTGAAAATGGCCCAAGGAAGAACAGGGTAAATGATGATCCCATTCAAATGCGAAATAATAAAATAACACTGAAGCTATAAATAGAATGTTTGTAAAAACAATACTTATTATCATCCTGATTTTGTACGGCCTGGCTTTACTGTTCATTTTTCTGTACAGTATTGCACAGGCAAGTCTGGTTTATAATTATCTGAAGTTTAAGAAACCTCAAAATATCTTAAATGCATTGCCGTATAATTTACCGGTTGTAACCATTCAATTGCCTGTATATAATGAAAGATATGTAATTGAAAGGTTAATTGATACGATAGCAAAAATTAATTATCCTTCTGATAAATTAGAGATTCAGGTGTTAGATGATTCCACAGACGAAACTCTTGAAATTATTACTAAAAAAGTTGAGGAATGGCAACAGAAAGGCATTGACATTAAACAGGTAAAAAGGACTGACAGGAAAGGCTTTAAAGCCGGCGCTTTGGAAGAGGGTTTAAGAGTGGCGAAAGGAGAGTTTATTGCCATATTTGATGCTGATTTTCTTCCCACTGAAGATTTTATTCAACAAACAATTTTTTCTTTTTCTGATCCCAAAGTAGGAATGGTCCAAACCAAATGGGAGCATATTAATCGTGATTATTCACTACTGACCGAACTTCAGGCATTTGGCCTGGACGCTCACTTTACGGTAGAGCAAGTAGGAAGAAATAAAGGCGGATGCTTTATTAATTTTAATGGAACGGGCGGTATTTGGCGAAAGGCCTGTATCCTTGATGCAGGAAACTGGCAGGCAGATACGCTTACTGAAGATCTGGATCTTAGTTACCGCGCGCAATTAAAAGGCTGGGAATTTATCTACCTCGAAAATGTCGGATCTCCGGCAGAGCTGCCACCTGTTATGAGTGCTTTAAAATCACAGCAGTACAGGTGGACAAAAGGCGGAGCAGAAACAGCAGTAAAGCATCTTGGCACTGTTTTAAGATCCGACAAATCGTTTTTTGTTAAATGGCATGCGCTCTTTCATCTTCTTAACAGCGGTATATTTATAAGCTTAATAACTTGCGCGGTTTTAAGTGTTCCACTTTTATTTGTAAAACAACAATTTCCTGATCTAAAAAAATTGTTTTTGCTTGCTTCCTTCTTTCTCTTAAGCTTTTTAATTCTTGGTGTTCTTTACTGGATCTCTGCTTCAAAGCGGGTTCTTCATATCCGTAACCCTACACTCTATTTTTTCCGGACATTTTTTTTATTTCTTTCGGTTTCCATGGGCCTGTCATTACACAATGCTATTGCGGTATTAGAAGGATACTTTGGTAAAAAAACACCATTTGTCAGAACTCCTAAATTTAATATCGCCACCAAAAAAGACAATTGGAAAGCCAACACCTACATTTCTTCCGGAATAAACATGATCACCATTGCAGAAGGACTATTGTCTGTTTTTTTTACGCTTGCAATTTTTAAGGGATTTCAGATTGAAGAATATGGATTACTTCCTTTTCATTTGATGTTAGCTTTTGGCTTCGCCACAGTATTTTACCTTTCCGTTTTTCAACATAAATTTTCAACATAAAATATATAATTATGAGTTATTTAGAAACCACAAAAAATGTTTACAAAGAGGCGGCCCTTAAACCTGACGTGGGCTTATGCTGTACTACCACGCCTGTTTGGCAGCTGCCGGGATTAAGCATACCGCTGAAAATGCAGCAGATGAATTATGGCTGCGGAAGCACCGTGCATCCGAGAGATCTCGTAAATGAACCTAATATATTGTATGTGGGAGTTGGTGGAGGAATGGAGCTTTTGCAATTCGCATACTTCAGCAGAAAAAAAAATGGAGTAATTGGAGTAGATGTGGTAGATGAGATGATTGAGGCGAGCGGGGAAAATTTTCTCCAGGCTGAAAAAGAAAACCCCTGGTTTAAATCAGAATTTGTTACCCTTAAAAAAGGCGATGCATTGAACCTTCCGGTAGAAAGTAAATCTATTGATGTGGCAGCGCAAAATTGTTTGTTTAATATTTTCAAAACAGAAGATTTAAAAAAAGCACTTACTGAAATGTACCGGGTTCTTAAACCGAGAGGCCGCCTGGTATTGTCGGATCCTATATGTGAAACAAACATGCCACAAAATTTAATGAATGATGAACGCTTACGTGCGCTTTGCTTAAGCGGGGCTTTGTCATTAAAAGAATATATTAAAATGATAACCGACGTGGGTTTTGGCACAGTAGAGATCAGGGCGAAGAGACCTTACCGTATACTTGATCCGGCTCATTACGACACAAATGAATTAATTTATATTGAAAGCGTGGAAGTTTGCGCCATTAAAGATCCGATGCCTGAGGACGGACCCTGCGTATTTACAGGAAAAACAGCTATTTTTTATGGCAAGGGCGAGTTTTTTGATGACGGAAAAGGACACACCCTATTACAAAATCAGCCTTTAGCCATCTGCGATAAAACAGCTAACGCTTTAAAGAGCCTTAACAGAAAGGACATTTTTATTTCCAATTCCACATGGTTTTATGATGGGGGTGGCTGTTGCTAGTTAATTTTTGACACCCTGGTAAAAAAGAGTTTTCCAAAAAAAATTAAACTATATATCCGCAATATTTGGGCAATGTGGCATATATTTTTATCCTACTTACATTATTCATTAAAACTAAAAAACGTGAGCGAAAAAGTTATTCCAGATAAGCTCCACTATTTTTTGTTTAACATCAATACTATTTCTTTATTCACGCACCAATCATAAAAATAAAAATATGGCGAACAAAACAGATAATCCTGTCAAAACAAAAATGGATTCACTAAATGAATCCGAGAATCTGAAACCAACTAAG
Organism: Bacteroidota bacterium; assembly: GCA_013816895.1. Lineage (GTDB taxonomy): Bacteria > Bacteroidota > Bacteroidia > B-17B0 > Aurantibacillaceae > Aurantibacillus. Next base: position 1,725 of record JACDDR010000177.1, on the reverse strand, counting down.
TCCAAGCCCGATTGGGGCAAGGACATGACAGATCCTATGGCTTTAGTTATGGAAAAACTGGCAAGTTACGATGCTCCGCCATTGGTAAGTTTATCAGCTCAAGAAGCAAGAAAACAGCCAACACCCGCTACCGCAGTAATGGATTTAATGAAAGAACATAATATTCCAAGTCCATCCAGCAATGTTGATATTACAAATAAGAAAATATCTGTTAAAGATGGAATGCTAAACTTAAGAATTTATACACCAAAATCAGGGAAAGCCGCCTATCCCATAATTGTGTATTATCATGGTGGAGGCTGGGTAATTGCAGACCTTGATACTTATAATGCCTCAGCAGAAGGTTTGGCAAATCAGGTTGAAGCGGTTGTTGTGTCCGTTGCCTACAGACAGGCACCTGAATACAAATTTCCGATAGCACATGATGATTGTTTCGCCGCGTACGAATGGACTATAAAGAATGCGGAATTTATAAAAGGTGATTCCCGAAAAATTGCTCTTGTTGGCGAAAGTGCTGGAGGAAACCTTGCCGCTGCTGTTAGTATGATGGCAAGAGATACTGGAATTCAAATGCCTATTCATCAGGTTTTGATTTACCCAATTGCGGGTTTTGATTTTAATACTGAGTCCTATAAGGAAAGTGAAAACTAAAGCCCCTCGACGCAGGTTTAATGAAATGGTTTTTTGAAAAATATTTAAATAGTCCGGCAGATGGAAAAAGTTCAATGATCTCCTTAGTTAATGCTAACCTTAAAGAATTGCCTTCCACAACAATAATTGGAGCACAATATGATCCATTACGGTCAGAAGGCAAAATGCTTGCTGATAATTTAAGAACTGCAGGTGTTGAAACCAATTATAAGTTATATAACGGAACAACGCATGAATTCTTTGGTATGGCTACAATCGTAAAAGAAGCAAAAGAAGCGCAAAGCATGGCTACAACAGAACTAAAAAACGCCTTTGTTAAATAGTTTTACTTTAAACGAACGGTTTTTTAATTAAGACAAAATTTACAAGGTTCTGGTACATTTGTTCTTTGAAAAGTTTGTCGATATAGTCGTCATATAGTTGCTGTTTAAGGATTTGTTGATTAAAGAAAATTCAAAGCCTGAATATTCTGTCAGTGGTTTGGCTTAGTTTGTTAGGTGGCAAATCGTAATTTCCTCTGGTGATATCTTCCCGCTTCCAATATCTTTTCATCTTAATGAGCGTCACAAGCGTCTCTAGAGCATTAACCATTCCGGCAGATTCAGGCAAAAAAAATTATTCAATTTCAGGCTTCCCAATAGTTTTTTATACGCCCGAAACCCGTTTTGGTTTTGGAGCAGTAAGCATTCTCGCTTTTCGTTTTAAGGGCGATTCCTTAAAAAGTAAACCTTCTCAAGTACAATTTGGTTTTGCTTATACCCAAAATAAACAGGTTCTTTTCTATTTACCATTCAGGCTGTATCATGATCGTGAGAACTATATCTGCTATGGTGAGCTGGGATACTATCGCTATTTCTATAATTTTTATGGTATAGGCAATCAGCAACAATCTGATTTTAAAGAAACGTATGGAGTCAACTTTCCGCGGCTGCGTTTAAATCTTCTAAAAAAATTAAAACGTAATTTTTACACAGGACTTAAATATTGGTTTGAAAATTTTAAAATAACATCTCTTGATTCAGTGGGCCAGCTTTCGAAAAGTGAAATAACCGGTAGCAAAGGAGGAACTACATC
>JACDDR010000049.1:5657-28515 GCA_013816895.1 Bacteroidota bacterium | reverse complement strand
GTACCAAAGTGTACACAACTACGCCTAAAAAACCTAACTCTGCAATGCGCAAAGTAGCTAAAGTTCGTTTAACGAATAAGCAAGAGATCATTGCTTATATTCCGGGAGAAGGACACAACCTGCAGGAGCACAGTATTGTGCTTGTTCGCGGTGGTCGTGTTAAGGATTTACCCGGAGTTCGTTATCACATCGTTCGCGGTAGTTTAGATACTGCGGGTGTTGAAGGACGTAAGCAGCAGCGTTCAAAGTATGGGACAAAGCGTCCTAAACCGGGTGCAGCAGTGCCAGCCAAGAAAAAATAATAACAAATTAAGAATTCGTAATTATTCGTAATTCGTAGATATAAAATACAATGAGAAAAGCCAGAGCAAAAAAGCGCGTTTTATTACCAGATCCTATTTATAACGATACATTGGTAACCCGTTTTTTAAACAATTTGATGTATGATGGAAAAAAGAACACAGCTTCTAACATTTTCCACGAAGCAATTGAAGTAGTTGCAAAACGTACTAGCGAAGATGGATTGGAAGTGTTCAAAAAAGCACTTGCAAACGTTACTCCACAGGTTGAGGTGCGTTCACGCCGTGTAGGTGGAGCAACGTTCCAGATTCCTTCAGAGATTCGTCCTGATCGTAAAGTATCAATGGCAATGAAATGGTTGATATCTTATTCCCGCAGGCGTAACGAAAAATCAATGGCTCAGAAATTAGCCGGTGAGATCGTTGCTGCAGCGAAAGAAGAAGGTGCTGCTTTTAAAAAGAAAGAAGACGTGCACAAGATGGCAGAAGCAAACAAAGCATTTTCACATTTTAGGTTTTAGAGTGTGTTTGCGAGCCGAAAGGTGAGCATTACAGACTCTTATCCCGATGAATATCGGGATCTAAAACAGAAAACAAGGAACAAAACAAGAACAACAATGAGCGACTTAAGATATACAAGAAACATAGGGATTGCAGCCCATATTGACGCAGGTAAAACAACCTGTACTGAGCGTATCCTTTATTACACAGGGGTTACACACAAGATTGGTGAGGTGCATGATGGAGCGGCAACAATGGACTGGATGGCACAGGAGCAGGAGCGTGGTATTACCATTACTTCAGCTGCTACAACTTGTTTCTGGAAATACCGCGACAATCAATACAAAATTAACATCATCGATACACCGGGCCACGTTGACTTTACAGTTGAGGTGAATCGCTCGTTACGTGTATTGGATGGTTTAGTGTTCTTGTTCTCTGCTGTTGACGGTGTTGAGCCGCAATCAGAAACAAACTGGCGCTTAGCTGATAATTATAATGTAACCCGTATCGGTTTCGTAAATAAAATGGATCGCCAGGGAGCTGACTTCTTAAACGTTGTTAAGCAAACACGCGAAATTTTAGGTGGTAATGCAGTTCCGCTTCAGTTACCAATTGGTTCTGAAGAAAACTTTATTGGTGTAGTTGACTTGATCAACTTCCGCGGTATTGTTTGGAATGAAGAAGATAAAGGAATGACTTTTAAAGAAGTTCCTATTCCTGCTGATATGCTTGAAGAAGCTACAGAATGGAGAGAAAAGATGCTGGAAGCAGTATCTGATTTTGATGATAAGATCATGGAGAAGTTTTTTGACGCTCCTGATACTATCACTGAAAGAGAAGTGTTGGATGCACTGCGTAAAGCGTGTGTAGCTAATAAAATCGTTCCAATGGTATGTGGTAGCGCCTTTAAAAACAAAGGTGTTCAAACCATGCTTGACCTGGTAATGGAATTGATGCCTTCTCCAATGGACAAAGAAGTTACAAAAGGAATAAATCCTGATACCGGCGCTGAAGTTAGCCGTAAGCCGGATGTTAAAGAACCGTTTACAGCTCTTGCATTTAAAATTGCAACAGATCCTTTCGTAGGTCGTTTGTGTTTCTTCCGCGCTTATGCCGGTCGTTTAGATGCAGGTTCTTATGTACTGAACACCCGTTCAGGAAACAAGGAGCGTATCTCCCGTATTTTCCAGATGCATGCTAACAAACAAAACCCTGTTGAGTTTATCGAAGCAGGTGATATTGGAGCAGCAGTAGGATTTAAAGATATCCGCACAGGTGATACTTTATGCGACGAGAAACACCCAATCGTATTAGAAGCAATGAACTTCCCTGAGCCTGTAATCGCAATCGCCATTGAGCCTAAAACTCAGGGTGACTTAGATCGCTTAGGAGTAGGATTAAATAAATTAGCTGAAGAAGATCCAACCTTCCGTGTTAAAACGGATGAAGATTCTGGTCAAACCATTATCTCAGGTATGGGTGAGCTTCACTTAGAAATTATTGTTGACCGTTTAAAGCGTGAGTTTAAAGTGGAAGTTAACCAGGGTTCGCCTCAGGTTGCTTACAAAGAAGCTGTAACTACAACTGTTGATCACCGAGAGGTTTACAAAAAACAAACAGGTGGTCGTGGTAAGTTTGCCGATATCCGTTTCTCGGTTGGGCCGCTTGACGCTGATTATGATATTACAAAAGGTGAACTTCAGTTCGAGAATGAAATTACAGGTGGTAATATTCCACGTGAATTTATTCCTGCAATTGAAAAAGGCTTTAAAGCTTCATTAAACAATGGTGTTTTAGCCGGATATCCTTTAGTTGGATTGAAAGTAACGTTGAATGATGGTTCGTTCCACGCGGTTGACTCGGATGCTTTATCTTTTGAGATTTGTGCCCGCACAGCTTTCCGCGAAGCATTACCAAAATGTAAGCCGGTGTTATTAGAGCCTATCATGAAAGTGGAAGTTCTTTGCCCTGAGCAAAACATGGGTGATGTTGTGGGTGACTTAAACCGTCGCCGCGGACAAATTGAAGGAATGGACTCTAGAGGAGTTTCTCAGGTAATTAAAGCTAAAGTTCCTCTTTCTGAAATGTTTGGTTATGTAACACAGTTACGTACTTTAACGTCAGGACGCGCAACTTCAACAATGGAATTCAGCCACTACAACGAGGCGCCTAACAACGTTGCTGCTGATGTAATTGCAAAAGCAAAAGGTAAGAAAGCTGAAAAAGTATAATTAACATAACAAACCAAAATACGTTCTTTTAATATGAGCCAAAGAATCAGAATAAAACTAAAATCGTACGATTTCAACTTAGTTGATAAATCAGCAGAGAAGATCGTAAAGACTGTAAAAGCTACAGGTGCCGTGGTTAATGGTCCAATTCCATTACCTACCAACAAGCGTATTTTTACAGTATTAAAATCACCACACGTTAACAAAAAGGCGCGCGATCAGTTCCAGTTGTGTTCATACAAGCGTTTGCTTGATATTTACAGTTCTTCGTCAAAAACTGTTGATGCGTTAATGAAGCTTGAATTGCCAAGCGGCGTTGAAGTGGAAATTAAGGTTTAGTGAAGCCCCTCGTTGGAGGAGGCCCTGTGAACAATAATAAAAAAATAAAAATCAATAAATAAATAAACAAAATGTCTGGATTAATTGGTAAAAAAATAGGAATGACCAGCTTCTTCGATGCCAATGGCAAATACTTGCCATGCACAGTTATTGAAGCGGGTCCTTGCGTGGTTACGCAAGTAAAAACCAATGAGAAAGACGGTTACACTGCACTTCAGTTGTCTTATGACGAGAAAAAAGAAAAAAACACGTCATCAGCAATGAAAGGTCACTTTGAAATTGCAAAAACAACGCCAAAGCGCAAAGTAGTGGAATTCCGTCATTTTGAAGAAGCAAAAAACTTAGGTGATGTTCTAACAGTAGAACTTTTCGCTGAAGGTGATTTTGTGGATGTAATTGGAACAAGCAAAGGTAAGGGTTTCCAGGGTGTTGTAAAGCGTTATGGCTTTGCGGGTGTTGGTCACGCTAACAAATCCCACGGTCAGCATGATCGCGAAAGAGCTCCTGGTTCTTTGGGCGCATCTTCTGATCCTTCACGTGTAATGCCGGGTATGCGCATGGGCGGAAGAATGGGCGGTAACCGCAAGAAGGTTCAAAACCTTGAGGTAGTAAAAATCATGGCCGATAAGAATGTTCTTCTTATTAAAGGTTCCGTACCGGGAGCTAAAGGGTCTTACGTTTTAATCGAGAAGTAATCATGCAAGTAGAAGTATTAAACATAAGTGGTAAAAAAACAACAAAGAAAGTTGAGTTAAACGACGCGATTTTTAATGTTGAACCAAATGATCATTGTATTTATCTTGACGTTAAGCAGCACTTAGCTAACCAACGCCAGGGTACTCACAAATCAAAGGAGCGTGCAGAGATTTCACGCACCACAAAGAAATTAAAGCGTCAGAAAGGTACCGGCGGAGCTCGTGCTGGTTCAATGAAATCACCTTTATTCGTTGGTGGTGGCCGTGCATTCGGTCCTCGTCCACGCGATTATTCTTTCAAACTGAATAAAAAGGTGAAGGCATTAGCACGTGTTTCAGCGTTAACTTATAAAGCAAAGGAAAATGCAATTACTGTTCTTGAAGACTTCAACTTCGAAGCTCCAAAAACTAAGAATTTCATCGACCTTATTAAGAACCTTAATTTAGCTGATAAAAAAACTCTTTTAGTGTTAGGCACTTCAAATAAAAATGTTTATTTGTCGTCCCGTAACATCCAGGGAGCAAAAGTGATCAACGCTGCTGATTTGAATACCTATGATATTCTTCACGCAGAAAATCTGATCCTTGCTGAAAGTTCGGTTAATATAATTGAAACAATTTTAAATAAGTAAGATGGAAATTTTAATCAAGCCTATCATTACAGAAAAAATGACCTCCCAAAGCGAGAAGTTAAATCGCTATGGTTTTGTAGTGGCTAAAACGGCTAATAAATTGGAAATAAAAGCAGCCATTGAAAAAATGTATGGTGTGAAGGTTGACTCTGTTAACACTCAGCAATATGTTGGAAAAGTGAAAACCCGTAATACTACGCGTGGTTTAGCTGTAGGTCGTGTAAATCGCGGTAAAAAAGCAATCGTAACCCTTAAACCGGGCGAGGCTATTGACTTTTACGCTAGTGTTTAACAAGTAAAAAGAATTAAGAAATGGGATTAAAAAAATATAGGCCACTGACTCCGAGTTTACGATACAAGTTATCTGCGGATTTTGCTGAAATTACAACAGACAAGCCTGAGAAAAGTTTAGTTAAACCAACTAAAAGATCCGGTGGTCGTAACGATACCGGTAAAATGACCATTCGCTATATTGGTGGAGGACACAAAAAAGCATACCGTGTTATCGATTTTAAACGCGATAAAGACGGGATCGAAGGAACTGTTGCTACAGTTGAGTACGATCCGAACCGTTCAGCACGTATTGCTCTTATCGTTTATAAAGACGGTGAAAAACGTTACATCATTGCTCCACACGGTATCACCGTAGGAACAAAAGTAATGTCAGGTAAAGGTGCGTCTCCTGAATTAGGAAACACGTTATTACTATCTGAAGTTCCGTTAGGAACCATCATTCATAACATTGAATTACGTCCGGGTCAGGGTGCGGCATTAGCGCGAAGCGCAGGTTCTTATGCTCAGTTATCTGCCCGTGATGGTAAATATGCAATCTTACGCATGCCTTCGGGCGAGGTACGTATGATCCTTATCACTTGTAAAGCTACAATTGGTTCGGTGTCTAATCCTGATCACAACCAGGAAGTACATGGTAAAGCCGGTCGCCGCCGTTGGTTAGGCCGTCGTCCACGTAACAGACCAGTTGCGATGAATCCGGTGGATCATCCAATGGGTGGTGGTGAAGGACGTGCTTCAGGTGGTCACCCGCGCTCACGCAATGGTATACCAGCTAAAGGCTTCAAAACCCGTTACAAGGCAAAAGCTTCTAACAAGCACATCATCGAAAGAAGAAAAAAATAATTATTAACTGTTTAATGGTCTCGTCACGCCAAACGTGACGAGATTCCAGAACCAAAAACAAACATAAATGCCAAGATCACTAAAAAAAGGCCCCTTTATCGACCATAATCTGTGGGATAAAGTTGAAAAGATGAACGCAGGAAACAAGAAATCTGCTATCAAGACATGGGCGCGTCGTTCAACCATTCCACCAGAATTCGTAGGGCACACATTTGCTGTACATAACGGTGCGAAATTTATCCCGGTTTACGTAACCGAGAACATGGTAGGCCACAAACTGGGAGAGTTTTCGCCAACCCGCGTATTTAAAGGTCACGCAGGCCACAACAAAAAATAATTGAAGCCATGGGAAAAAGAAAAAGATTAGTTGCTGAAAAACGCAAAGAAGAAAATAAGAGCACATACTTCGCCAAGTTGAACAATTGTCCTACCTCGCCGCGCAAAATGCGCCAGGTGGCTGATTTAGTAAGAGGCAAAGATGCTTACCTGGCTTTAAATATTTTAAAGTTCAATACCCGCGAAGCTTCAGGTCGCCTTGAAAAGTTATTAAAATCTGCAATCGCTAACTACGAGCAGAAAAGCAATTCGCGCGCTGAAGAAGGAACATTATTCGTAAAAGAAGTAATGGTAGACAGCGCGTTAATGGTAAAACGTTTACGTACCGCTCCGCAAGGCCGTGGATACCGTATCCGCAAGCGCACCAACCACGTAACTTTAGTTTTAGATACAAAAAATATTAAATAAGAAATGGGACAAAAAGTAAATCCAATAGGTATTAGATTAGGTATCATCAAAGGATGGGATTCTAACTGGTATGGCGGCAACGATTATTCAGAGAAATTAATCGAAGACGAAAAAATCCGTAACTACCTTAAAGCGCGTTTAGCAAAAGGCAGCATTTCTAAAATCGTTATCGAAAGAACTTTAAAGTTAATCACTGTTACTATCAATACAGCTCGTCCTGGTATCATTATCGGAAAGGGTGGTAAAGAGGTTGATAAATTAAAAGAAGAGTTAAAGAAACTAACAAAGAAGGAAGTTCAGATCAACATCTTCGAAATTAAACGTCCGGAACTGGATGCCCGTTTAGTGGCTGATAGTATCGCGCGCCAGATCGAAGGCCGTATCTCTTTCCGTCGTGCCGCAAAAATGTCAATGGCTTCAACCATGCGTTTAGGTGCAGAAGGAATCAAGATTAAGGTAAGTGGTCGTTTAGGTGGTGCTGAGATGGCACGTACCGAAGGCTACAAAGAAGGAAGAACACCTTTACATACATTACGCGCCGATATCGATTACGCAATCGCAGAAGCACACACATCTTACGGCCGCATTGGTATTAAGGTTTGGATCTGCCGCGGAGAGGTTTTCGGACCGCGTGATCTTAGCCCGAACGGAGCTGCACAGGCAAGAGAGAAAAAAGGTGGCAACGACAATAACCGTAACGACCGCAATGACAGGGGTGATAAGCCTCGGTTTGGTGGTGGAGCTGGTAAAAAACGTGGTCCCGGAACTAAGAGAGAAGATAAATAATTAGAATTTTAAAAACATAAGGTCATGTTACAACCTAAAAGAACGAAATTTAGAAAATCGCAAAAAATGAAAATCAAGGGCAACGCTAAGCGTGGTCATGAATTAGCCTTTGGTTCATTTGGAATAAAAGCGATGGCTGAATCGCGTATGACTTCCCGTCAGATCGAAGCTGCCCGTATTGCCATTACCCGTTTCATGAAACGTGAAGGACAGGTATGGATCCGTATTTTCCCTGACCGCCCGGTTACATCAAAACCAGCTGAGGTAAGGATGGGTAAAGGTAAAGGTGCGCCAGAATATTGGATGGCAGCCGTTAAACCAGGCCGTATTTTGTTCGAAGCTGAAGGAGTTCCTTTAGCCGTTGCAAAAGAAGCATTGCGTTTAGCCGCACAAAAATTACCAATTGTTACAAAATTTGTAGTTCGCAGGGACTACGTAGAAGCTGAAGTTGCTAAATAGTTAGTAATCAGTAAAATAATCCAAGTTTGATTGAACCGTTACTTTAATTAAACAAGGGCAAAAACAAAACACGACACATGAAAAACAAAGAAATAGTAGGTTTATCTGACCAGGAATTAATGGACAAGATAAAAGAAGAAGAAGCAAGTTTAAACAAATTAACTTTAAATCATGCAGTTTCTCCGGTAGAAAACCCAGCTAAAATCCGCGCAGATCGCAGAAACATTGCCCGTTTAAACACCGAAGTTAACAAACGTAAAAAAACAGCTAAATAATTGCTGGTAGTAAATCATCATGGAAAACATTGAAAGAAATTTAAGAAAAGAAAAAGTTGGTGTGGTAACCAGCAACAAAATGAATAAAAGCATTGTGGTTGCGGTTATGCGTAAAGTAAAGCACCCTAAATACGGTAAATTCGTTAACAAAACCAGTACCTTCGTTGCGCACGACGAAAAAGACGAGTGCAGCATTGGCGATACTGTTCGCATTATGGAAACCCGTCCTTTAAGCAAAACCAAAAACTGGCGCTTAGTGGAAGTAGTTGAAAAAGTTAAATAATTAATTGTTTCCCGAACGGGATTAAAAAACTAAAATAATGGTACAAAACGAATCAAGATTAGCAGTAGCTGATAACAGCGGTGCGAAAGAAGTACTTGTTATCCGTGTGTTAGGCGGAACCAAAAAACGTTACGCTTCAATAGGCGATAAGGTAGTAGTTACCGTTAAACACGCTTTACCAAGTGGTAACGTTAAAAAAGGCACAGTGAGCAAGGCAGTGATTGTTAGAACAAAAAAGGAAATCAGCCGTCCGGATGGATCATATATCCGTTTCGATGATAACGCTGTTGTTTTATTAAACGCTACCGATGAGATGCGCGGAACACGTATCTTTGGCCCGGTTGCCCGTGAATTACGCGATAAGCAGTTCATGAAAATCATTTCATTAGCTCCGGAAGTGCTATAAACCAATAGAAATTAAAGTCATGTCAAAAATAAAATTAAAAAAAGGCGATTTAGTAAAAGTGATTTCTGGCGAATCCAGAGGTTCACAGGGAAAAATCGTTTCAATAGACACCAAAAAATTACGTGCTATTGTTGAAGGTGTTAACATGGTTAGCAAAAGCGAAAAGCCAAGCGCCAAGAACACTAACGGTGGTATCGTTAAAAAAGAAGGATCTATCCACATTTCAAACTTAATGTTTGTTGAAGGTGGAAAAACAGTTCGTTTAGGAAAAAAATTGGATGAGAAAACCGGTAAAATTATCCGGATCTCCCGTAAAACCAAGGAGGCAGTTAAATAATGGAAACAACGTATCAACCTCGTTTAAAAGATAAGTATAAGTCTGAAATCGTTCAGAACTTAAAAAAGCAATTCGAATACAGCTCTGTGATGGAGGTTCCAAAACTGGAAAAAATCTGTATCAACCAGGGTATTGGCGATGCTGTATCTGACAAAAAAATGATTGAAGCTGCGGTAAAAGAAATGACCACCATTACTGGTCAGAAAGCTGTACCAACGTATTCAACAAAAGATATCTCCAACTTTAAATTACGTAAAGGCGTTGCCATTGGTGTACGTGTTACATTACGCGGCGATAAAATGTATGAATTTTTAGATCGTTTGATCGCTTCAGCATTACCACGTATCCGTGATTTTAAAGGTGTTAATGATAAGGGTTTTGATGGCCGCGGTAACTACACCTTAGGTGTTACCGAGCAGATCATTTTTCCTGAGATCGATATCGATAAAGTAAGCAAGATCCAGGGTATGGATATTACGTTTGTAACATCTGCAGCCTCCGATACAGAAGCTCACGCATTATTAAAAGAATTCGGAATTCCATTCAAAAAGAAAGAAAAATAGAACATGGCAAAAGAATCAATGAAGGCCCGCGAGGTCAAACGTCAGAAATTGGTTGATAAATACGCGGTAAAGCGTGCAGAACTTAAAAAAGCAGGGGACTGGGATGCCTTACAAAAGCTTCCGCGTAACTCTTCAAAAGTTCGCTTACGTAACCGTTGTAAGATAACCGGACGTCCACGTGGATACATGAGCACTTTCGGCGTTAGCCGTATTGTATTCCGTGATATGGCACTTTTCGGATTAATTCCGGGCGTTATCAAAGCGAGCTGGTAGTTTACCGGGCAGGGGAGTGGAAACACAAAAAACCGGCCAGGTAAAATAAATTAGGTGAGTTGGGGAAATATATGTATATTTGCCCCCTCAAAAAAAAATAAATAATTGTTTCATATAATTATTCCGTTTTTCGGGATAACATATAAACTTAAAAAACATGACAGACACAGTATCCGATTACTTAACGCGTGTAAGAAACGCGATTAAAGCAAACCACCGAATTGTAGAAGTTCCTGCTTCTAACTTGAAAAAAGAGATCACTAAGATCCTTTTCGAAAAAGGTTACATTTTAAACTACAAGTTTGAATCAACCGAAAACAAACAAGGTTCTATTAAAATAGCCTTAAAATACCATCCGGTAACAAAGCTTTCAGCTATCCGTACCCTGGAGCGTGTATCTAGTCCTGGTTTACGTAAGTATTCCGGCGTAGGAACAATGCCCCGCGTTTTAAACGGTTTAGGAATCGCCATCATTTCTACTTCAAAAGGTATCATTACCGATAAAGAAGCAAAGAAATTAAATGTTGGTGGTGAGGTTTTATGTTATATTTCATAATTATAGAGGAGGAAAATTAACATGTCACGTATAGGAAAAGCCCCAATAACAGTACCAAAAGGTGTAGATATCAACATCACCAACGGTTTAGTAACCGTTAAAGGTAAATTAGGAACATTAACTCAAAAAGTTGATCAGGATATAACAGTTATAATGGAGAACGAGCAAATTGTTCTTACGCGCCCAACTGACCAGAAACGTCACCGCGCGCTTCACGGTTTATACCGCTCACTCATCGCTAACATGATTAAAGGTGTTAACGAAGGATACAAGACCGAACAGGAACTTGTTGGTGTAGGTTACCGTGCTACAGCAAAGGGACAAATGCTTGAGTTATCCTTAGGATATTCTCACAACATTAACTTTGAATTACCAAAAGAAATTAAAGTTGTCACTACATCTGAAAAAGGACAAAATCCAAAAATCATTATGGAGTGTGCCGATAAACAACTTATCGGAATGGTTGCCGCGAAGATCCGAAGCTTGCGTAAGCCTGAACCATACAAAGGAAAAGGTATCAAGTTTACCGGCGAACAGCTGAGAAGAAAAGCTGGTAAATCGGCCGCTAAAAAATAATTCAATAAATTGTAAATCATCTTAAAAAATTTAAAAGATGGCACTGAATAAGCAAGAAAGAAGAAATAAGATAAAATTTAAACTTCGTAAAACCATTAAAGGTACAAGCGAAAGTCCACGACTAAGCGTATACCGCAGTAACTCTGAGATTTATGCTCAGCTGGTTGACGATCAAGCTAAAAAAACATTGCTGGCAGTTGGTTCTTCCGAGAAATCACTTAAGGGAGCTAAGGTTACCAAGATTGAAAAAGCAAAACAGGTTGGAAAACTGATCGCTGAAAAAGCAATTGCAAATGGTATTAATTCAGTGGTATTTGACCGTAATGGTTTCTTATACCACGGAAGAGTTAAATCGCTGGCTGAAGGAGCTCGCGAAGGAGGTTTAAAATTCTAAAAAATATTTAAAATGTCTAAAGAAGTAGTAAAACGCGTTAAATCAAGCGACATTGAATTAAAAGATAAATTAGTTGCAATACAACGTGTAACTAAAGTTACCAAAGGTGGTCGTCACTTTAGCTTTGCAGCCATTGTTGTGGTTGGAAATGAAAAAGGTGTTATTGGCCAGGGCCTTGGTAAAGCAAACGAAGTAACTGATGCCATTACAAAAGGCATTGAGGATGCTAAGAAAAGCCTGGTAAAAGTTCCGGTACTTAACGGTACTGTACCTCATGCACAGGAAGGTAAATTTGGCGGGGCACGTGTGTTCCTTAAGCCTGCAGCTCACGGTACTGGCGTAATTGCCGGTGGTGCGATGCGCGCAGTACTTGAAAGCGTTGGAGTAACCGACGTTTTGGCTAAATCAAAAGGTTCAAGTAACCCGCACAACGTGGTTAAAGCAACTTTGGACGCGTTAATGAAAATGCGTGATCCTATTACCATTGCCCAGCAACGCGGTATTAAATTAGACAGGGTATTTAACGGTTAAAAATCTGATCATGGGAAAAGTAAAAATAACGTTAGTGAAAGGTACCTCAAAGCGCAGTCCTTCTCAAAGAGCAACACTTACCGCTTTAGGTTTTAAAAAGACTCACCAAACTATCGAAAAGGAATCAAACCCTGCAATCGATGGAATGATAAGCAAAGTAGCACATTTATTAAGAATTGAAAACGTTTAATCGTTAAGTCAAAGACTTGTTGATTAACAAAAAATTAAAAATATACTAATGAAACTAAGTGGATTAACACCGGCAAAAGGTTCGGTAAAAACAAACTTCCGTCGTGGTCGCGGACAAGGTTCTGGTGGTGGTGGTACAGCTACCCGCGGTCATAAAGGAGCGCAATCACGTTCAGGTTATTCAGCCAAGCGTGGTTTTGAAGGTGGACAGATGCCTTTACAGCGTCGTTTACCTAAATTCGGATTTAAGAACATTAACCGTGTTGAACATCATGGAATTAATTTAGACACCATCCAGCAATTCGTGGATGCTACTAAGATTACCGATATTACTTTTGATGTTTTAATCCAGAATGGTCTGGCTCACAAAAACGACCTGGTGAAAATCATGGGACGTGGCGAGCTTACCGCGAAGGTAAACATCAAAATTCACGCCTTCACCGCAACTGCTAAAAAAGCAATTGAAGATAAAGGCGGATCTGCCACGGCTTTAGAAATGGCTGACTTGAACGAAATAAGAAATAAATAATAACAAGACCCCCGGGAAACTCCTTTGGTGACTTTAAGACAAAAACAAAATAGATACTGCTTATGAAGCGTTTTTTCGATACACTTCGCAATATATGGACCATTGAAGAGCTAAGGCAGCGTATTTTAGTTACGCTTGGTTTGGTTCTCATTTATCGTCTGGGTTCTTACGTTGTTCTTCCGGGAATTAACGTTGAAGCCCTTAACGAGGCTCGTAGCTCTAGTGAGGCAAGTGGAATTGTAGGGTTAATTAACATGTTTGCCGGTGGCGCATTTTTACGTGCTTCCATCTTCGGACTTGGTATCATGCCTTATATTACTGCATCTATCATCATCCAGTTATTGGGTATGGCAGTTCCTTATTTTCAAAAAATGCAAAGAGAAGGGGAGAGCGGTCGCAAAAAAATTAATCAGTACACCCGCTTTCTCACCATTGGTGTTACAGCGGTGCAGGCACCAGGTTACATTGCTTCTATCAAATCTTCAGCTCCGGGCGCGTTTACTGATCTGTCTTCTATCTGGTGGGTACAATCCATCTTTATTCTTGTAACCGGTACCATGTTTGTAATGTGGTTAGGCGAACGAATTACTGATAAAGGCTTAGGTAACGGTATCTCTCTAATTATCATGATCGGTATCATTTCACGTTTACCTTTCGCCTTTCTTTCCGAAATTAAATCAAGAATGAGCGGTAATGGCGGATTAATTATCTTCTTAATTGAAATTGTAATTTTACTCCTGGTTATCGTTGGAAGTATTCTTTTGGTGCAGGGTACCCGGCGAATACCGGTGCAGTTTGCCAAAAAAATCATTGGTAACAAACAATATGGTGGGGTTCGCCAGTACATTCCTTTAAAAGTGAATGCTGCGGGTGTAATGCCAATCATCTTCGCCCAGGCCATCATGTTTATTCCTTTAGCTTTCTCAAACTTTTCCGGAAACGGTGGTGGTATATTTACCGAGAGATACGGCTTCTGGTACAACTTTATTTTCGCAGTATTAATTATTCTCTTCACTTATTTCTATACAGCTATCATGGTTAATCCAAACCAGCTGGCAGATGATATGAAACGTAACGGCGGATTTATTCCAGGGGTTAAACCCGGTAAAAAAACAGCTGAATTTATTGATCAGGTGATGAGTCGTATCACTTTACCAGGATCTCTATTCCTTGCAGCGGTGGCCATTATGCCTGCTTTTGCACAGAAACTGGGTATTAACAGTGCTTTTGCCGATTTCTATGGCGGAACCTCCTTATTGATTCTTGTTGGTGTGGTGCTTGATACACTGCAGCAAATTGAAACTTACCTGTTAAACCGTCATTACGATGGATTAATGAAGTCGGGAAGAATTAAAGGACGTGGAGCTAATGCCATGATGGTTCAACAAGGTTAATTCAATAGATGGCGAAACAATCGAATATTGAAATAGACGGAACCATTATTGAAGCATTGAGTAATGCGATGTTCAGGGTGGAATTAGAGAACGGGCACGTTGTAACCGCCCACATTTCAGGTAAAATGAGGATGCACTACATCAAAATTTTACCCGGAGATAAGGTTAGACTGGAAATGAGCCCTTACGATTTAACAAAAGCAAGGATCTCATTCAGGTACAAATAAGAGTAAAAGTTAGATTTTAGAATTAAGATTTTAAAGATTTAGAAAAAACGATATGAAAGTCAGAGCATCTATCAAAAAAAGAAGCACAGAGTGCAAAATAGTTCGCCGGAAGGGGAAACTATACGTAATAAACAAAAAAAACCCAAAATTTAAACAAAGACAGAAGTAATTTTCTATCTTTGCAAACCTTAAAAAAATTAAGAACAATGGCACGTATAGCCGGTATAGATTTACCAAAAAATAAAAGAGGCGTTATAGGATTAACCTATATTTATGGAATTGGTCCAAGCAGAGCAGCTAAGATATTAACCGATGCCGGAATAAGCCCCGACAAAAAGGTAAATGAATGGACAGATGACGAGCAAAACGTGATCCGTAACCACATTAACCAGGGCTTTAAGGTTGAAGGTGCGCTTCGTTCCGAAGTTCAGTTAAACATTAAGCGTTTAACGGATATCAACAGCTACCGCGGAAGCCGTCACCGTAATGGATTACCGGTTCGCGGACAACGTTCGAAAACCAATGCTCGTACCCGTAAAGGACGTCGTAAGACCATTGCCAACAAGAAAATGGCTGCTAAATAATAAATGAAAAGTTGTGAGTTATGAGTTAATCGTTTACGCGAATAACAAATGACAAATAACATATAACGAATAACAAGAAAGAAAAATGGCAAAACAACAACAACCAGCTACCGCGGCTAAAACATCATCACGTAAACGCACGGTAAAAGTTGAAGCGAGTGGAGAAGCTCATATCAATGCTACATTTAACAATATCATTATTTCATTAACCAATAATGCAGGTCAGGTTATTTCATGGAGCAGTGCCGGTAAAATGGGCTTCAGGGGTTCTAAAAAGAACACTCCTTACGCTGCTCAAATGGCTGCACAGGATTGCGGTAAAGTTGCTCACGAGGCAGGTTTACGCAAGGTGAAAGTTTATGTAAAAGGCCCGGGTGCTGGTCGCGAAAGCGCTATCCGTACATTAGCAGCTTCAGGAATTGAAGTAGCTGAGATCATGGATATCACCCCGATGCCTCACAACGGTTGCCGCCCTCCAAAGCGTCGCCGCGTATAATCGTAATTAACAAAAGCCGTCTCGTCACGGCTTAGCCGCGACGAGATAGGAGTTGCTGATCTACAGGATCTTCAACTTAAATAATAACAACAGGTGAAGTAGAACGAGTTCTCTCACCGCTAAAAAAAAACAATTATTTAAAATGGCAAGGTACACAGGTCCCAAATCAAAAATCGCCCGTAAATTCAAGGAACCAATCTTTGGTCCGGATAAGGCGTTAGAAAAAAAGAATTACCCTCCGGGGCAACACGGTTTATCAAAAAAACGTGCAAAACAATCTGAATATGCTATCCAGTTAATGGAAAAGCAGAAAGCAAAATACACTTACGGTATTTTAGAGAAACAGTTTGCAAGAACATTTGACAAAGCAGCCCGTTCACATGGTATCACCGGTGAAGTATTACTTCAACTGATCGAAAGCCGTCTGGATAATGTTGTTTATCGTTTAGGAATTGCTCCAACACGCCGCGCAGCCCGTCAGATCGTATCTCACGCGCACATTAATGTAAATGGTAGTGTTGTTAACATTGCATCGTACACATTAAAGCCAGGTGATGTTATTTCTGTTCGTGAAAAATCACAAACTTTGGAAGTAATTGCAGCTACGGTTTCAGCAGCAGCTAATAAACACCCTTGGTTAGAGTTCGACAGAGCTTCTATGACCGGTAAGTTTATTAACCGCCCTGAGCGTTCACAGATCCCTGAGAATATCAAGGAACAGTTGATCGTCGAGTTGTACTCTAAATAAAATTAATTAAAAATTATATAAGCTAACAATATGGCAATATTAAATTTCGTAAAACCCGATAAAGTTGTAATGATCAACTCTACTGAAACCACTGGTCAGTTTGAGTTCAGACCACTGGAGCCGGGTTTTGGTATAACAATTGGCAACTCTCTGCGTCGTATTTTGTTATCGTCGTTAGAAGGTTACGCAGTTACCAGCGTTAGATTAGAAGGTGTTGATCATGAATTCTCTACAGTAAAGGGAGTTGTGGAAGATGTAACTGAAATAGTACTTAACTTAAAACAAGTTCGCTTTAAAAAGCAATTAGATAACCATGATAACGAAAAGGTAACCGTTCATTTCGCAGGAAGCGATAAATTTACTGCCGGTGATATTGGTAAGTATTGCAACGGATTCCAGATCTTAAATCCTGATTTAGTGATCTTCAATTGCGATTCTTCCGTTCGTTTGAAAATGGAACTAACAATTGAGCGTGGCCGTGGTTATGTTCCTTCAGAAGAAAACAGAACTAACAGCGCGCCTAACGGAACTATTTTCATTGATTCTATTTACACGCCAATTAAAAACGTAAAATACACCATCGAGAACTATCGTGTTGAGCAAAAAACCGATTACGAGCGTTTGATCATGGATATTATTACTGACGGTTCTATTCATCCGAAAGAAGCGTTAAAAGAAGCAGCTAAGATCCTTATTTTCCACTTCATGTTATTCTCCGATGAAAAGATCACTCTTGACACTGAAGAAAAGCGTAACGAAGAAGAATTTGATGAAACAAGCCTTCACATGCGTCAGTTACTTAAAACCAAGTTAGTTGACATGGATCTTTCAGTTCGCGCTCTAAACTGCCTAAAAGCGGCTGACGTTGAAACTTTAGGAGAACTTGTATCTTTCAACAAGAACGATCTTTTAAAATTCCGCAACTTTGGTAAAAAGTCGTTAACTGAACTTGAAGACCTTGTTCAGGCTAAAGGCTTACAGTTTGGAATGAATGTATTAAAATATAAATTAGATAAAGACTAAAAATTGATTGACAATTGAATGATTTACAATTGACAATTTGTAAATCGTAAATTGTAAATCTCAAAATCGTAAATTGAAATGAGACACGGAGATAAAATAAATAATTTAGGTAGAAAAACCGCTCACCGCCACGCGTTACTTATGAACCTGGCATGTGCTCTAATCGAGAACAAGCGTATTTTTACTACTCTTGCTAAGGCTAAGGCTTTACGCACATATGTTGAGCCTATCATTACAAAAAGTAAGGACGACAGCACACACAGTCGCCGTATGGTATTTGCTTACCTGAAGAACAAAGAAGCAGTTAGCTCTTTATTTAAAGATGTAGCAGGCAAGGTGGCCGATCGTAAAGGTGGTTATACCCGTATTATTAAAACCGGTAACCGCCCTGGTGATGCTGCTGAAATGGCAATGATTGAACTGGTTGATTTCAATGAAATCTACAGTAACAAAAAAGGTACTGAAACTGCAGCAGCTGCCAAGAAAACGACTCGTCGTAGCCGTGCTAAAACTGGCGCTAAAAAAACTACTGAAAAAACTTCAGGAGAAGATACTAAATCAGCAGAATAAATTTTTCTTATTGATAAAAAAAGCCGCTTCGAAAGAGCGGCTTTTTTGTTGGGGTATTGCCTGGCCGCTACAAAGTAACTGTTGTAACGTCAGGTTCATTAAGGTTAAGGATAGAACTTCCGCCCGATCGCTGCTCTTGCATCCAAAGAACACTAAGGAATTTGAAAGATCATTGTATTCTATTTTTTACTATTTTTAAGGTTATGATGAATGTTCTGAAAGTCCTAGTGTTTTTATTGCCAGCCATTGGCTTAGGACAGAATACTTCAATTGCTTTTTTAAAACTCGCGCTGAAAAACGCTAAACACGATACTACCAGGTGTAATATTTTGAATAAAATGGTAGAAGCTGAACCAAGCGATTCTATCTGGACAAAGTATAATGATCAAATGGGATCAATAGCGCAAATTAATCTGAATAAAAACCCACCAGAAAATCTTAAAGCTGTTTTTTTAAAATATCTGGCAACTGTATATAACAATAAAGGCTACCTCACCAACGAGCACGGTGATATGGTAAAAGCCCTGAAATATTATAAAAAGGGCTTAGACCTTCAAGAGCAAATTCACGATAAGAGGGGGATTGCTACATCCTTAAGTAACATGGCCGTGATTTATTTCAACCAGGGAGATGTTACAGCGGCCCTGGAAAATGATCAGAAAGCATTAAAGCTTATGGAAACGCTAAACGACCATCAGGGAGTTGCCACTTTACTTAACAATATCGGTGAAATTTATAAAACTCAGGAAGATTTAGAAAATGCTCTCGAGTATTATAAAAGAGGGTTAACATTAATGATGTCAGTTAATGATCAGCAGAGTGTTTCTACTTTTTTGGACAATATCGGCAGCATCCTGTATAAACAAAATAATTTAAATGAGGCTTTGGAGTACTACCAAAAATGTTTAAAAGTAGAAGAGGAAATAAAATACAGATATGGGATGGCTTTCACCTTCAAATAATATTGGCGCGGTTTATCATAAACAAAACGATCTCGTAAAAGCGTTGAGCTATTACCAAAAAAGTTTAAAGATGCATGAGGAAGTTCAAAACAAGCAAGGGATAGCCCTAACGATGAAAAACATCGGAACGGTATGCTTTCAGCAAAACAAAATTTCAGAAGCATTCTCTTATTGTTCAAGATCTTTGAATTTAAGTAAAGAAATAGGATACCCTGAAAGTATTAGAAATGCTGCGGAACAACTAAAAAAAATATATGAAGCCCAGGGCAAGCCAGCTGAGGCGCTGAAAATGTTTGAGCTGTATGTCAATATGCGAGACAGTATCAATAATCAGGAAACCAAAAAAGCGGCTCTTAAATCTCAATTTAAATACGCATACGAAAAAAAAGAACAAGAGATAAGGTCGGCACAAGAGAAAAAAGATCTTAAGGCTGATGAGGAAAAGCAAAGGCAGGTTTTGATCCGCAATTCATTCATCGGGGCCTTTGTACTGGCCCTTATTTTATCCATTTTTATTTTAAAAAATTACAGAGAAAAACAACAGGCTAACGCGATCATTATCACTCAAAAACAGTTAGTCGAAAAAAAACACAAAGAAATAACCGACAGTATAAATTATGCCGAAAGAATTCAGAGAAGCTTTCTTGCTACTGAAAAAATACTCACCAAAAATCTTAAAGAACATTTTGTTTTCTTTCAGCCAAAAGATGTTGTAAGCGGAGATTTTTATTGGGCTTCAGAATTAAATAATGGTAATTTTTTATTAGCTACCGCGGACTCAACGGGTCACGGGGTACCGGGGGCAATTATGAGTATTCTGAATATTTCAAGTTTAGAGAACTCCGTAGAAGAAAAACATCTGGTAGAGCCTGCACAAATATTAAACCATACACGGACTAAAATTATTGAGCGGTTAAAAAAAGACGGAAGCAGCGAAGGCGGAAAAGATGGAATGGATTGCAGTTTGATTTCATTTGATTTTAAGAATAAAAAATTAACCTATGCTGCGGCCAACAGCCCTGTATGGATAGTTCGGAATGGCTCTCTCCTGGTGCTGGAGCATGATAAGATACCTGTGAGTAAACACGATCGGGACTCAATTCCTTTTACCCAACATACAATAAATCTGCAAACAGGCGATATGGTGTACGCCATAACGGATGGGATGCCTGATCAGTTTGGAGGACCTACCAGCATGAACGAAAGTACATTCGGGCTCGGAAAAAAATTCATGTATAAGAAACTGAAGGAACTGTTGATCTCTATAGCACAACTGCCCGCTGGCCAGCAAAAAGCTTCCATTTCAGCAGCTTTAAATAACTGGAAAGGAGATCAGGAGCAAACGGATGATGTAACCGTTATAGGTATCAGGGTTTAGAAAATAATCAGGAACTTTTGCGTTTAATTCCCTAAGGACGATTTTTTTTGTACCATAATTTTTCCTTATAAGTGAATTGTGTAAGAAAAAAAAAATTTTGTGTAAGACAAAGGTAGCGTACACGGATACCTTTGTGGCATATTAACTAAATCATTATTCTAAACTCATGAAAAAAATTCTACTAACGGCTGCTATTGCAGGTTTATCAATGGTGTCGTGTAAAAAAGACAGAAACTGCACGTGCACGGATTCAGACTCTACAGGAGGGGCTGCTTACGTGTCAACGACAACGATCGTAAAATCAACCAAAGCTCAGGCAAAAGCTAATTGCGTTTCAACAAAATATACTGATGGCGGTGTTACCTTTACAAGTAATTGTGTTTTAAATTAAGAATACCTATGAAAAAAATAATCTTAATTACCGCAGTTGCAGGTTTAGCCTTCGCGTCCTGCAAAAAGGACAGAGTTTGCTCCTGCACAATTTCCAAAGCTAAAACTATGGCTGGAGTTACCGTAACCACTTCCGAAAATATTGACTTCATATATATTAAGGAAACCAAACGCATTTCAAAATTATCCTGCGTACATTCTAAAAGCACAGAAACCACTCCAAACTCTACCACAGTTAGAGAAAGCAATTGCGTTTTGAAATAAAATCCGGATTTAAAAGAAAAGAGCCGCTCCCATAAAGAGCGGTTTTTTTATTTAACTAAATAGATAGTTTGTAGGCTGTAACTAATTGTTTTTTAGTGAATTGAAAATTTTACGATAAAAATTTGACTGTTTAATTTTAACGTATATCTTTGAGGTATAAACCCAAAATTAAAATCATGAAAAAAGTTTTATTAATTGCTGCAGTAGCCGGTTTAAGTATGGTTTCCTGCAAAAAAGATTACACTTGTGAGTGCACAAATTCAGGTAATGGTGTCACGGTTGTATTTGATCTTAAAGGACACAGTACAAAAAAATCAGCCGAATCGTGGTGCACAGGCTATCAAAACTCTACAGATACACAGAACGGTACGACATCATCTACTTATGGTTCTGGTACTACTTGCAAAATTAAATAAGTATAATCATTTAAATATTAAATCAATGAAAAAATTAGTTTTATTATCAGCTGTTATAATTGCGCTTGGCACCTCTTGTAAAAAAGATTATACTTGTGAGTGTATAGATAATACCGGAAATGTTACAACAACACAGACTATAAAGGGAAAAAGCAGTAAAAAAGCCGCGCAGTCATGGTGCGATGCTACCAAAACAGGTTCTTATACTGTGAGTGGAGGCGGATTTAGTGGCTCAGGTTCAACTTATGACGGACAAACTTGCTCGTTAAAATAACCACAATATGAAAACGTTTTAAGTAACGACTTTTTAAGATAAAAAGTTTAAGCTTAAGTTTATTATACCGCTCTCCTAAAAAAGAGCGGTTTTTTTATTTCCATACTTTGCCGTTCAGGATTACCTTGTCAATCAAGTCGCTGCCGAAGGCGTAAGGCAAAGCACCAAAACTGTTTATTTCTTTGGTGATAATCAAACTCGCTTTTTTTCCAATAGTAATAGTGCCCAGTTCGTTTTGCAAACCCATGGCATAGGCCGTATTTAACGTAACAGCGTTAATAGCCTCTTCCGGCGTTAGTTTATATTGGATGCAGGCCATACTCATCATCAGCTTCATGTTGCCGCTCGGGCTGCTTCCCGGATTATAGTCGCTCGCAAAGGCTACCGGAAGCCCCGCATCAATCATTTTCCGCGCGGGCGGCAACGGCAGGTTTAAAAAGAAAGCCGCTCCGGGTAAAACTGTTGGCATGGTAGCGCTGTTCTTAAGAAGTTCAATATCTGCATCACTGCAAAATTCTAGATGGTCAACGCTGATAGCCCCGCACGCCACTGCTGTTTTAATGCCGTTGCTGTGGCTCAATTGCTCGACGTGCGCGCGTGGAATCAATCCATGTTTTTTCCCAGCTTCAAGAATGCTCCTGGTTTCTTCTGCATCAAAATAATTCTTTTCGCAAAACACATCAATGTACTGCGCCAGCTGTTCTTTTTCAATGGCGGGCAGCATTTCTTTTATGATCAGATCAATGTATCCTTTTTTATTGTCCTTGTACTCTGAAGGCACCGCATGGGCTCCAAGGAATGTGGCTTTAACCGGAATCCATTCCAGATCTTTTAAACGCCGGATCACTCTCAGCATTTTAAGTTCACTTTCAACATTTAACCCGTAACCGCTTTTTATTTCAACGGCCACCGTACCCTGCGAAATTATTTCTTTCAGCCTTTCTTTTGATTGTTCGAAGAGTTCATCTTCACTGGCGTTCCTGAGTTTTTCAACCGAATTTAAAATCCCGCCACCGCGCTTAAAGATCTCCTCATAACTCAATCCCTTAATACGATCTACAAATTCCTGTTCCCTGTTTCCTGCATATACAATGTGTGTGTGACTGTCAACAAAGCCCGGCATCACAATTTTACCGGCGCAGTCGATCACTTCCAGTCCTTTCCAATCTGTAATGCCAGGAAAGTCATCCATACTTCCGTAATCGGCAATCAAGCCCTTTTCGCAGGCCAGCCAGGCGTTCTCAATGCAGGGCAATTGCCCCATTTCTTTTCCGGAAAGTTTCTGCGGCGCATTTTCATAAACACTCAACAGGTTTTTTATATTTTTAAGAAGCAGTTTTTGCATACTATTTTTGATCTTACGTCGTTATATTCATAATCTCTGAATAAAAGTA
>JACDDR010000049.1:0-5647 GCA_013816895.1 Bacteroidota bacterium | reverse complement strand
AAAAGTACTAAGACTAATTTATTAATTCACAATTACCATGAAAAAATTAATCTGGCTGGTTCTGTTTGCCTTATCTTCTGTTACGTTCAAGGCTCAGGAATATCTCACCAAAGACACTTTGCGAAAAAACGAAATAAGTTTGAGCGTGTTGCCCGTTGTGAGCTTTTTTAGCGGTTCTTTTGAGCCTTCGGTACTAACCAACTTTAATTTGAGTTATAAGTATTATTTCAAGAACAATTATGTGTTCCGGTCGGCTATTGTGCTTTTTCCGAAAGCGTTCAATTCTCCATACGGCGCAGGCTTGGTCTTTTATGACCGAACGATAGGACCCAACAATATATTTTATTCTGAATCAGTTGGTGGAAGTATAAAAAGCCAGTTAAACCTTGGGGTTGAAAAAATTTATAAAGTAAACAGACTGATGCATGGTTTTGGTGTGGATGCTTTTGTAAACCACTCCCTGGTTAATTACGGTGTGCATTATTTTTACAGAGCTGGGTATATTTCTAACAATAATTTTTATATTCCCGGCGATACTACCAATTATAACGTTGATAGCCTTGGTTATCACAGGAGCGAACGTAAAATAGGAGTGGGTGTGCAGGTGTTTTACAGCGTGCGTTATAAAATAAGCAAGCGCTTTTATCTTTCGGCAACAGTAGGACCAAGCTTCAATTTTTCATTTGTTAAGGGCTCCAGCTATAATAACCGTACGCAGCAAAGCAGGAATTATACCGCTTTTGATTTTAATTTTCCAAACGTGGGGTTTATCTCTGATGTTTCTATTTGCTTTCGTTTGTAGATTCCACGGAATGTTTAATTTTACATCATGCCTGGTAACTCTTTCGGTACCTTATTTAAACTTACCACTTTTGGCGAAAGCCATGGTGCAGCTATTGGCGGAATTATTGATGGTTGTCCCGCTGGCTTAAAAATAGACTTTGATTTTGTTCAGGCTGAACTTTCGCGCCGAAAGCCCGGTCAATCGCATATTACCACACAACGTAAAGAAGAGGATACACTGGAATTTTTATCCGGTATTTTTGAAGGGATAACTACCGGAACTCCCATTGCTTTTTTGGTAAGGAATGAAGATCAGAAGCCAAAAGATTATTCTCATTTAAAAGAAAATTACCGTCCGAGCCACGCCGATTTTACTTACGATAAAAAGTATGGTATCCGCGATTACAGGGGCGGAGGGAGAAGCAGCGCCCGCGAAACCATTGCGCGTGTTGTTGCAGGAGCAATAGCCAAATTAATACTCAAGGAAAAAAACATAACGGTTGAATCTTTTGTAAAGCAGGTTGGGAAAATAAAGCTCGATAAAAATTTTAACGAACTTGATCTTTCAAAAACTGAAAGCAATATTGTACGTTGTCCTGATGAGAAAACCGCGCAGGAAATGATCAGTTACATCGAGGAAATAAAAATTCTTGGTGATACAGTTGGCGGCGTTATACAATGCGTAATTAAAAATGCTCCCGTTGGACTTGGCGAACCCGTGTTTGATAAGCTGCACGCAAGGCTGGGATATGCCATGCTTGGAATAAACGCTGTAAAAGGATTTGAACTTGGAAGCGGATTTAACAGCATTAATTTTAAAGGATCGGAAATGAATGATGTTTTTCTGAGTTCCTCCAGGGATGACTCTACCGGGGTCAACCTGAGCTCGTCGAAGGATGACCTTACAAAAGGAGAGACTAATGCCACTCTTCGACAAGCTCAGAGTGACAAACAGGTCAAAACAAAAACCAACAACAGCGGAGGCATTCAGGGCGGAATCAGCAACGGAATGCCTGTGTTTTTCAACGTGGCCTTTAAACCGGTGGCCACCATCATGCAAAAACAAACTTCGATTAATTCGCGTGGCGAAGAAATTACACTGGAAGGTAAAGGTCGCCACGACCCTTGCGTACTGCCCCGCGCAGTGCCTATTGTAGAAGCAATGGCCGCGCTGGTGATGGTTGATTTTTTATTGCTTTCGAGAACCGATAAGCTATTCTAATGAAGATCTATGCTATTCCCGGCCTTGGAACTACCGCCGCGATATTTGAAGGAATAAAGATCAAGAACCACGAATTAATTGTTTTAAAATGGCCCGCCCTTAAAAGGGAATACACCATGGCCGCTTACGCCGCGTCTTTTAAAGATCAGATAAATACGAGCGAACCGTTTATGCTGATGGGTTTGTCTTTTGGAGGAATGCTGTCCGCGGAGCTTGGAAAAATAATTTCACCGGAAAAGATCATTTTAATTTCTACCGCAAAAACCAGGGATGGGTTGTCGTGGCCCATACGGTTTTTTAAATACCTGCCGCTGCACCTGATTATACCGGATAAATGTTTTCGCTGGCTGTCTTATAACTCGCGATTGTTACTAGGTTTTCTGGTTGACTATATGCCGAGGTTATCGGAAATGATCAAAGAAATGCCCGAGAATTATTTCCGGTATTCCATCCATTATATTGTGAACTGGAACAATAAAACGGTTCCTGAAAATTGCATTCTCATTCATGGAACTTCTGATAAGCTTATCTGGTTTAAAAAACAGTTTGTTGATTTTGCGGTTCCGAAAGGCTCTCACGCAATGGTGATCACGCGCGCAGGAGAAATTAACGAAATACTGGAGGGAATTCTAGCGGATAAACAGTGAGATGTCATTCGGCAATAGAGTTTACAAGCGAAGTTAAAGAAGGTTGTGAACGGTTGAAAATACAGGATTAAATCCGTATCTTTGCCACGCTTAATGATCTGTAATTCCTTTATGAAATGCCTTTTGCCAAAAAATATAGCTCTTTAATTTATAAAGTATTTTTTGTATTTCTGTTTTCTTTTTTTTCATCGTTTTCTCAGCTTTCAATTACATCTAATGCGTTCGCTCTGAATCTTGCGCAAAAAATTGTAGGTAACGGCATTAATATCAGCAATGCAACACTTAATACGGGAGGAAATGCTGCCGGCACTTTCACTTATAATGGGTCAAATCTTGGCTTAACCAACGGAATCCTGCTTACCACCGGCCTTGCGAATAACGCCGCTAATGGTGGAAATTATTTTTGCAACATTAACAACGGCAATGTATTTTCCGATGCGGATCTTACATTTATTAGTCCGCAGGGTAAATACGACGTCTGCATTCTTGAATTTGATTTTGTACCCCTATGCGATACGTTAAAAATTAACTATGTGTTTGGTTCGGAAGAATATCCCAAGGCTATTTATAACGCTTACAACGATGTATTCGGAATTTTCTTAAGCGGATCAAAACCGGGCGGAGGTTCTTATGCTTCGGTGAACATTGCCACGCTTCCGAATGGAATAACACCGGTATCCATCGATAGTGTTAACGCTGGCTGGCCTATCGGAACCAATGCTTCACATTTTAATTACTATCACGATAATTATTCAGTTCCTAATAACGATATTGCTTATAATGGCTATACCATCCCGATATCCTCCAAAGCGGCTTTAGTATCCTGCAGTAAATATCATTTAAAGATCGCGATAGCCGATGGTGGAAACGGGTTGTATGATTCAGGCGTGTTCATCCAGGGCAATTCCTTGAACTGCGCTAACCCTCCGGTGGTAACGCCTTCAGCTTTTTATTCCTGTTACAATAGCGGAACAGTTGCCGTGCATGTTACCAATTATGCGGGTACGCCTTCCTATACCTGGTATCCTGGCAACCAGCATTCCGATACACTTAAAAATGTTGTGCCCGGCACCTACACCTGCGTGGTGGATTTACCGGGTGTTTGCGGCAATTACGCTCTTACCGCTTTTGTACCAACAGTTCAAGTTGTGAATGTAACTACGGGTGATCAGCTGATCTGCAAGGGAAAATCGCTGCACCTCCTGGCCTCCGGCGCAAACAGTTATACATGGTTTCCTTCTTCAGGACTCAATAATATTTCTATCGCTAACCCTGTTGCTTCTCCTTCGGTTACTACCACCTATTCTGTTTCGGGTACTACAACCGGAAATTGCACGAGCGTGGATTATGTAACCATCAGTGTATCTTCCTTAACGATTACTCCTGATTTTATCGCTTCCACCTATCAAACCAATATTGATCTTTCAGCAATTCATTTTACGGCAAGCACTGCGGGAGCGGTTTTATTCACCTGGGATTTTGGCGACGGAACTAACGACAGCATTGCACAGCCCACGCATGTGTATAATGAAGCCGGCACGTATGAAGTAGGGCTCACCGTTTATGACGCGAACCAATGCAGCGAAACAGTTTACAAAGAAATTATTATTGATGATATTTTAAAAGACCTGTATACATTTTATATACCGGATGCATTTACACCCAACGGCGATAACATTAACGAAATATTTAAACCTTTGGGAATAGGGTGGGACCCGGCGAAATTCAAGTTTGAGATCTACGACCGCTGGGGCAGAATAGTGTTTACAAGCAATGACCCTGATACAGGGTGGAATGGTTTAATGAAAGGAAAAGCTAAAGTAGAACCTGATGTGTATGTTTGGCATATAACCTTGAAAGATATTTACAGGAAAGAGCATTCCTACATCGGCCATGTTTCCTTGCTGAAATAATTGTTCATTTAGCCCTCATCCTTGTGTCGCCACAAGTACTTGCAGGCAAGGGTCCGGTAAGGTTTCCATTTCTCAGCGATCCGATCCATCTGTGCATATAAATCTTTTTTATTAAGCGCCTTTATTTCATAAAGCTTTATAATTCCATTCTGTATTCCAAGGTCATCTTTCGGAAACACATCCTCTCTTCCAAGCGAAAACATCAGGAGCATTTCCACTGTCCATCTTCCAACGCCTTTAATTTCTACAAGATAATCAACCAGCTCATCATCTGTCTTAGATTTAAGTTGACTGTATTCAAGTGTTTCTTCTATTGAGAATTGCGCAATGTTTTTCAGATAACCTGCTTTTTGAAAGGATAATCCGGCAGCTCTTAACTGCTCGTCTTTCATTTTTAAAATATTTTTTGCATGTGGGTAACCTTCTTTAAAAAGCGCCAGAAACCTTGCAAATATTGTTGCAGCAGCCTTTACCGATAATTGCTGACTAACAATGGCCCGCATCAGTGAAAAATAAAGATCTTCGCTTTTACTGCCTTTGATAATGCCAACCCGGTCAATCACCTTTTTCAGATGCTTATCTTTCTTTAAGTGTTCGAGTTGTTTCGCTATGGTAGCCATTATTCGTCCTTAAAGAAATTGAGCTTGCGCATATCAATAAGCTGAATGTTCTTGTAATAAAAATTAAGGATCTCAGGATATTTATAACCGAGTTTGCTCATGCGCATTGCGCCTTCCTGGCACATCCCCAGACCGTGGCCATAACCACGCCCTTTAAATACGACACTGTCTTTATTCAGTTCGCTGATGCTGAAAAAAGTGGATTTAAGCTGAAGGTCGAGCCTCACGTTTTTTAAGGGGACTTTTGCGGTGCTGCATTCCAGGTAAACTTTGCGCGCATCTTGTTTAAAATTTAAAGCCATCATTTTAGCCTCGTCTTTTTCTGTAGGATAGTTGTGTTTTAATTTTAAATAGGTGAGCCAATCTTCAGTAAGCATTTTCCGTTCCCACCGCGCATTTGGCATCTTAACGCTGAAACTGTCGTTAATGCTTCTCAAATAGTTGGTGTGCGAGCCCCATACG